>DAIDGS010000001.1 GCA_027459845.1 Vulcanimicrobiota bacterium
GATCGTGCTGATCTTCGCGGGGCTCAACTGGCGCCAGCGGGCGCGGCTCGCTGCGGCGATGGCCACACCCACGCCGGCCGCCGGGCCAACCTCGAAACCGATCCAGCTCACCGACGGCGTGCCGGTCGGAATCCCGTTCGAGAAGACCAAGTTGCCGGATACGATTCACGGCGGCATCGGCGCGCCGATCGACGGCATCACCTGCGGTGCGATGGAGTACGCCACCCTGCACGTTCACTCGCATCTCGCGCTCTTCGTCAACGGCAAGCAGCTCGCAATCCCGCAGTATATCGGCATGGCCCCCAACGCATCGGGTGGCTGCCTCTACTGGATCCACACCCACGATGCAAGCGGTATCATTCACGTCGAGGCGCCGCAACTCAACGCGCCCGGCGGCGGCCCGTACACGCTGGGCGACTTCTTCGACATCTGGGGAATGCCGCTGACGCGCAGCAACATCGCCGGCTTCAAAGGACCGGTTACCGCGTACGTCAACGGCACGCTCTACGCCGGACCGTTACGCGCGATCCCGCTGCACGCGCACCAACAGATCGTCCTCGAAGTCGGCAAGCCCGTCCCGCCGCCGAACTATATCTTCCCGCCCAACGACTGATCGCGCGCGCCGGCCGCTAGTGCGGCGCGAGCACGCCTCGAAGCGCCGCGTCGAGCGTCGCATAGTCGACCTCGCCGGCGGCGAGGTAGCGCACGATCTTGTTGCGGTCGATGACGGCGATGGTGGGAAAGCCGTTCTGGAGATACTGCGCGGCGACCGCTTCGCCGGCATCGTAGGCGATCGGGTAGCTCACGTGGTAGCGGGCGCGCCACGCCAGCACGTCGCTCGCGGATGACGCCGCAAATCCATCCATACCCGTGCTGCTCCCCGAGACACCGACGAACGCAACGCGACCGCGATACGCAGCGTAGAGTCGATCGATCGTCGGAACTTCCTCACGGCAGTGCGTGCACCAGGTCGCAAAGATCTCGAGAAAGACCGGCGTCGTTGCGCTGCGCAGTGTAAACGCGCCCGCCGTCGTCAGCACCGTGAAGTCCGGCGCGGGCTGATCGAGTGCGGCCTTGGGGACGGCCGCCTGCTCGGCATCCCGCTGCATGCGGCCGGCGATGACGACCGCGTAGAGGTACAGCGCGGCGGCCACCGCCACCGCGACCGCGGCGGTCGCGAGCATCTCCAGGGCGCGCCGGCTTAACGTCATGCCGGGCACCGGATTGGGCGCGCCGCACGCAGCCACCCGCCCGATCCGCCAAAAGGCGCTACGGACGATGCTGCGGTGCGCGTAGACTAGGGTGGTGTCTGGTACGCGAGGGGCAGCCGCAGTGAGCTTGCTGGCAACCCTCCTCCTGAGCGGCTGCGCGCACGGCACGGTCGCGCCGGCGTTCACGCTGACCGAGGCCCGTTCGGGTGCGCCGTGGTCGCTGGCCGATCACCCCGCGCCGGTCGTGCTGGTCTTCGGCTACACCCACTGCACCGACACCTGCCCACTGACGCTCGCCAACCTCACCACGATCGCGCGCAGCCGAGCCAAGCCCAGGCAACCGTTCACCGTGGCGTTCATCACCGTCGATCCGCGTCGCGATACGCCCGCCGTCCTCAACCGCTTTCTCGCGCGCTTTGCAAGCGCGCGATTGGTCGGCCTCACCGGAACGCCGGCACAGATCGCCGCGATCGAAAACGCCTATCACGTCTGGGCGAAGGTGGAGCCGGCGACGGCCACGCATCCCTATCGCGTGGCACACGGGACCGCGATGATCTTCCTCGATCGAGGCCGCATCGCCGGCTACGGCGATGAGAACGCCTCGATTGCCGGGCTGCGCCGCTCGCTCACCAAGGCGTTCGGATGATCGCTGCCCTCATTGCCGCCGCGCTCACGGTGCTTCCGGTCCACGGCATCGTGCTCACGCCGATCGGAACGCACGCGGCGATCGTGCGCCTCGACCGCGTCACCGACACCCAACCCGGGCTGGTGCGCCGCGTCGCGCTCGACCCGGCGGTTCGGCTTGGCGCCAATGCCGGCGTCGACGGCTTTCTCGATCGCAGCACGCGTCCGTGGACGCTCCGCGACGCGCTTCCGGCCGGCCCGTTCGCGCCCGGCGTGCCGCAGCCTGGGCGCGTGATTCCGGTCGACAACGGCCTTCCGCTGCCGCCCTACACGATGGTGAACCAAAACGGCCGGCTGGTCGATCTCGCAACCGCGTTCAAGGGCAAAACGACGCTGCTCTCGTTCGTCTTCACGCGCTGCAAGGATCGCGACGTCTGCCCGGCGATCAGCGCCAAGTTTACGCAGCTGGAGCGCATGCTCGACCCGGCGCACTTCGCGCTGGTCGAGATCAGTCTCGACCCGCCCTACGATTCGCCGGCGGTGCTGCGCGCCTACGGCGCCAAGTACTCGCAGAATCCGCACATCTGGACGCTGCTGACCGGTACCGGATCGACGGTGACGCGGCTGCTCGACTCGTTCGGCATCTCGTCGCTGCAGGTCAGCGACGACGATTTTCTGCACAGCGACAAGCTCTTCGTCGTGACGCCGCAGAGCCGGGTCGCCTACGTCGTCGAAACGGCCGGCTGGGATCCGAACGCCGTGGTCGCCGAAGCGCGCGCGGTCGACGGCGTCGCCAGCAATCCGTTCGAGCGCTTCAAGCTCTCGCTGATCGCCGGGGTCGCCGCCTTCTGCGGCGGCAGCCAGAACGCCGGCATCGTGCTGCTCGAAGTCTCGCTGTTCCTCATCATCTGCGCGGTGGCGTTCGCGGTGCTATGGGTGGTCGCGCGCGTCCTGTGGAGGCACCAGGCCGAGTAGCCAGGCAGGCGGGCGGGGCGCCGGGCCCTAAAAGCCCCGAAAGTCTATGGCAGCGCCGCGCAAGCCGTTCCAAGCGCCGAGCCCCGACGCGACGGCCTTTCTGGAACGGGCGATCGAACAGTACGGCAAGGCGACCTACAACTTCGCCTTTCGTCTGACACGCAACGAAGCCGATGCCCGCGATCTCGCGCAGGAGGCGTTCCTGCGGGTCTATCGTGCCTGGCGGAGCTTCCAACCGGGCACCTCGTTTCTCTCGTGGATCTATCGGATCGTCACCAATCTGCACCGCGACGAACTTCGGCGGCGTAAAGGACGTTATTGGGAAGAGATCCCGGAGGACAATGCGCCACAGGAGTTTGCCGGACACCGGCCGCTGGCGGTCGCGCCGATCGACGAGTATGTCGAGCGCCAGCTCAGCGAACCGATGTCGAAAGCCTTGGCGGCACTGGCTCCCGAACAGCGACGCATCGTCATGCTCGCCGACGTGGAGGAGTGCAGCTATCAGGAGATCGCGGGAATCGTCGGCTGTTCGATCGGCACCGTCCGATCGCGACTGCACCGAGCACGCGGTCAACTGCGCCGACTGGTCGAACGGAATCTCGCTTCATCATGACTGAGCCGCATCTGAGCCCCGAAGATTTGGTCGAGTACCTGCACGGCGAGCTTCCCGCCGAGCGAGACGCTACCGCGCATCGGCACCTGGCCGACTGCGCCGCGTGCCGCGATGCCTACGAGTCCGAGGCGCGCCTCACCGAGTTGCTGCGCGCCCACGCGCGCGCCGAGGAACGCGATCTGCCGCCGGCCGTCGTCGCCGGCGTCCGTGCCGCGCTCGAGCGGGAACGCCCCGCCCAGCGCTTCGCCGGCTGGCTGCGCCCTGCGCTGGTCGCCGCCGCGATCGTCTGCGGCTTGCTGGTCGGCATGTACGCAAGCCAAGGTGGCTGGCACTCGCGCGCGCGCGCTGCCGGCATCGACGCCTCGTACTACCTCGACGACCACGCGGCCCTCGATCGCACCACCCCGCTCGGCGAAGACGCGGCGCTGCCGGCCGCCTTGACCTCCAACGCGACCCATTCCGACGACCGAGCGCTCGCCAATGCGCGCTAGCTACCTCGCTGCCGCACTCGCGCTTGCGCTCGGGCTCCAAGCGAGCGCCGCCGGAGCCGCCGCGGAGGCGCCCGACGCGCTGATCGCCGATGCGATGAACGCACCCGCGCAGGTGCGCTATGCCGGCACGGTCGAGTTCGTCAAAATCGGCGCGGATGGCGCCGAAGCCTCGGTCTATCGCATCGAACACGACCCGCCCGATCGTACGCTGCGACGCTACACGGCCCCGGCATCGCTCAGCGGCGACGCCATGCTCTCGATCGGCCCGCTCTCCTACGCGATCGACGTCAAGCGCCATCGGGTCGTGCGCTCGCGCAATCCGGCGATCGGCGATCAAACCGTGCTTTCATCGAACTACCTGCTGCTGCGCGCCAACTACGCCGCGGAGGCGCGCGGTGCGAGTTCGGTGGCCGGCCGCCCGGTCGCGAGCGTCGCGCTCGTCAACACCCATACGGACGCGACGGTCGCGCTGGTGCGCATCGATACCGCTACCGGACTCGTGCTCGACGAGCAGCGCTTCGGGCCGGCCGGCGATTTGATCAGCGAAATGCGCTTCGATCGGGTCACCTATCCCAAGCATCTCGCCGCGAGTGATTTCGCCTTGCCGCGCGGCTTCCCGATCGTCGACGGCCCCCAGCTCGGCGTCCCTTCGGGCGCGATCGCCGCGCTGGCGGCGCGCGCCGGATTCCACGTCGCGGATCCCGCCACGCTACCCGGGGGATTCTCGGCGGTGGCCGGTACGATGCTCGCGATCAAGCACGTGCGCACGCTGCAGATTCTCTATTCGGACGGCTTGCGCACGATCTCGCTCTTCGAGAACGCATCGGCGCCCAGCGTCGACCTCACGCGCTATCGCCCCAAGCGCGTCGCGCTCGGGCAGCGATCCGGCGAGTTCGCCGAGAGGGGCGCAACCGATCTGCTGGCATGGAAGCGCGGCAGCGTGCACTACACGCTGGTCGGCGAGGTGAGTTTAGCGCAACTTCGCGCCTGCGCCGGAGCGATCGCTCCCTAGCCGCAGGATGGCGCTCCGCGCTAGACGTCCTTGACGCTACGGTATATCTGAAGGACGTCGCGGCGCGTGACGATGCCGAGGAGCCGCCCACTCGCCGGATCGATCACCGGCAGCAGCGGAACGGTACCGTCGGCCATCAGGTTAGCGGCGCGTTCGACCGGGTCTTTCGGATCGAGGTGAAGATGCGCGTCGCGCACCAGGCCCGCGACGCGATCGTTGGCGCGGCCGCTACTCGCGTAGACCGCCAGCTCCGCGGCGGTCACCAACCCAACGAACCGGCCGCCGTCGCAGACCGGAATCGCAAGTTCGTTCTTGCCGGCAAGTCGTTGCGCAACCTCCGCGACCGTGTCGCTGCTCGTCGCTACCACCGGAGGAACCCGCTCCAGTCCGGCGACTGCGACGCGACTGAGAAAGCGCGGATGGCGCAGGTTCTCCAGATCGATGCCGCGCCGAAGCAGCTTCTGTTCGTAAATCGTCGCGCCGCGCAGGCGTCGGGCGACCAGCGTCGCGATCACGACGCAGACCATCAGCGGCAACACGATCGTGTAGTCGTTCGACATCTCGAAGACGATCATGATCGACGTAATCGGCGCCTCGGCGACGGCGGCGAAGAGCGCGGCCATCCCTACGAGCCCGTACGCCGCCGCCGGTGCCGTCCATACGGGAAAGAGCTGGTGTGCGATCCGCCCGAAGGCATCGCCCAAGAACGCACCGGTGAAGAGGGAGGGCGAGAATATCCCGCCCGAGCCGCCGGCACCGAGCGTCAGCGAGGTCGCAAGCGGCTTGAGCGCCGCCAGCAGCAGCGCGTGCGCGGCCGGAACGTGCTCGTCGAGCATCTGTTGGATCGGCACGTAGCCGACCCCGAAGACCTGCGGAAAGCGAAGCCCGATGACGCCGACCGCGCCGAATCCGGCCGCGCCCTTGACCCACGCCGGAATGCCCCACGCTTCGAAACGGTCTTCGAACCAGTACAGCACCCGCACGAAGGCAGCGCCCCACAGCGCGACGATCAATCCGAGCAGCGCATAGAGCCCGAGCTCGGCCGGGGAAACCAGCATGAAGGCGGCCGCCGAGAACGACGGATGGTTGCCCAGAAACGTGCGGCCGACCACGGCCGCGATCACCGACGCGACCACGATTGCCGCAAAGGATCGTGGCTCGAACTCGCCGAGGATCACCTCGGCCGCGAAGAAAACCCCACCGATCGGCGCGTTGAAGGTCGCCGAGATGCCGGCGGCAGCACCGCAGGCGACCAGCGTGCGCACGATCGGTGCCGGTGCGCGCGTGAGGCTGCCGAGCAGCGAACCGATGGTCGACCCGATCTGTACGATCGGCCCCTCACGGCCGCAACTACCGCCGAAGCCGATCGTGGTCGCCGAGGCGAAGGCCTTGACCGCGATCACGCGCGGACGCATCTGCCCGCCGCGCAGGGCGACGGCTTCCATCACCTCGGGAACGCCATGGCCTTTCGCCTCGGGCGCAAAGCGCGTCGCGATCCACGACGCCAGCAGGCCACCCAGTGCAAGCTGCACGACCAGTCCGATTGGGCCGATCGCACGCTCGAGCCCGCTGCCGACGACACCGAAAGCAAGCGCCGTCTCGACCGCGATGAGCCGGCGAAAGGCAACTGCGCCGAGGCCGCCCCCCAACCCCACCACGACTGCGGCCAGTACGAGCAGGGTGCTCTGCGAAATGTGCCAGGAGCCAATTCGCAACGCGTAACGGCCATCGCGTAAGACGTATTCAAAGCGAGTGGGATGTACCGAAGCCACGGTGTTCGACGATTCGGCACCAATTCGTCGTAAGCCTATGCGACGAATCCCGACTATCGGCGCATGCAACGGCGCTTTAGAACGTGCGTTGTCACGGCGCGACTGAAGTGGACGGTTGAAGAAAAGCACAAGGGCCCCCGCGGATGCGGAGGCCCTTGCTTCTGTCATCCCAGCCGTTGCTGGGGCGAACGTCGCGCTTAGAGCTTGATGTTCGCCGTCACGTAGAACTGGAACGGGAACTTCGTCGAGCTGCCGTCCTGGTTGAACGGTCCGAACGACGGGCCGTACGGGTACTTCACGAGCGGCTGGATGATCGAGCCGTCGAAGCCGGCCGGGTTGTAGATGTTGCCGACCGGCAGAATTTCGCTTCCGAAGCCGCCGGTACCGTACGAGCAGACGTTGTGGTTGGGCGAGGTCCACGGCGCCGTCGTGCCGCCCCAGCAGGTGTTGACGATGTTCGCCAGCACGCCGTTGAGGGTAACCCGCGGGCTGACGTTATAGCTCAGCTGCAGGTTGAGGGCCAGCATGTTCGGCTGCGTGAACGATCCGAGCGGATCGAAGACGCCCGTGTAGGTGTCGGGAATCGCCGTCAGCGCGCCGCAATCGAGCGCGTTGTAGCGACCGCCGCCGTTGTAGCCGGCGACGCCCGGCAGCACGCCGGTGCAGGCCGCCGGGTCGATGCCCGGGTTGGTCTGCGGCGCGCCGTACTTGCCGCCGCCTTCGAACTGCAGTGCCGGGGTGACCGCCCAGTTGTTGTGCTTGTAGTTCAAGACCAGTTCGGCCGCGTACGGAACGCCGAAGGCGCCCGCCGAGCTTCCCGGGCCGCCCGGGAAGATGTCGAAGGTCGGGAACTCGCTGCTCGGGTTGATCTGCCCCTGCGGGTTGTTCCAGTACGGGTTGCCGACGTCGGCTGCCGTACAGGTGTAGACCGCCACGCCGCCGGTCGTGTAGCACGGCGCCGCCGGCTGACCGTTGCTGGTCGAGCCGCACAGCGGCACGTGGTTGTAGCCGA
>DAIDGS010000002.1 GCA_027459845.1 Vulcanimicrobiota bacterium
GCCGACGACGTGGTGACGACGATCGCCTTCGCGCGCGCTCATGGGTTGAGCTTTGCGCTGCGCAACGGTCGCCACAGCTTTGCTGGATTCTCCGCCAACATCGGGCTGATCGTCGACGTGGCCGGCCTTTCGAGCGTACGCGTCGACCGGACGCACGAGCGCGCGACGTTCGGCGCCGGTCAAACGAACTTGCCGCTCTACACGGCACTCTGGCCGGCTCGCATGACCGTGCCGGCCGGGACTTGCCCGACGGTGGGACTCACCGGGCTAAGCGCCGCCGGCGGTTTCGGCCGCCTATCCCGGCTGTACGGATTGACGTGCGACAACATTCTCGATGTGACGTTGGTGACCGCCGCCGGCAAACTGCTGAACGCAAGTGCTAGTGAGAACGCCGACCTTTTCTGGGCGCTGCGCGGCGGCGGCGGCGGGAACTTCGGCGCGGTCGTCGAGTTGACGGCGCAGCTACATCCGGTCGATATGCCCTTCACGGAAATCGTCTATGCCTTTCCGCTCGCGCGCGCGACGCAGGTGATGACGGCATTCCAGGAGTGGGTTGCCGAGCTGCCCGATCGCGGTCACTGCTGGACCGAACTTCACACCGGGGCGCCGAATGAGGGCGCGTCGCTCGTCGTCGAGTTTACCTTCGCGGGTGCGCAAACGCGTGCGCGGGCGCTCGGTGCGAAGCTGATTCGCGCGGCCGGCGTCCAACCCAGCGCGACCTCGATCGCGACGGCACCCTATCTCTCGACCATGCGCGACTCGCTCTGCGCGGGGTTGCGGCCGGACGAATGTGCGTACGTCGGTGTATCGCCGCACGGCGTGCTCCCGCGACCGGCCTTCTATGCGAAGTCCGATATGATCGGGAAAACGTGGCCGGCCGAAGCCTTCGCAGCGCTCGTCGAAGCGATCGCGCGGCGGCAAGCCGACCCGGTGCTGACACCCCGAGATTTTGTGGGCGCGGTGAACATCGGAAAAGTCGCCTTTGAAACCGCCGGGGGTGCGATCGCCCGTGCACCGGCCGCGGCGGCGGCCTTCGCGCATCGCGACATTCGCTACGTCGTGCAGTACCAGTCGCGGTGGCGCCCCGGTTCGAGCGCTGCGGTCGCCGAGGCTAATATCGCGTGGACGCAGGCGATGTACGATGCGGTGCGGCCGTGGCTCTCGGGCAGCGCCTATCAAGGCTACGCCGATCCGAACCTCGCGGATTGGCAGCAGCAGTACTACGGCGCGAGCCTGGAGCGGCTGCGCGCCATCAAGCGAAAATACGACCCCGATAACGTCTTCCGTTACGCGCAGTCGATTCCGCCGGCATAACCTCACTTCGTGCTATGATACGGGTATGATCGTTCGCGCGACCGTGGCCTTGATGATGCTGGCATCGTGTGCTGCGGGGCCTGCGCTCCAGCCGGCCGCGAGAGGAGCCGTTCCCGCAGCGGTCGCTCGATCGTCGCGATACCAACCGCTCGCAGTCGGCGATTCGTGGACGTACACGTGCCGCGACATCAAAGGCGGTGGTGAAAACGAAAACAAGCCCTTCCTCATTGTGAACAAAGTGCTCGGATATGTGAAGGTCGGCGGACGAAAGGACTTCGAGTTCGTGCTTCGCATTCCCGAAGTTCCGAGCAAACCGCTGAAGATCGCGACGCGCGTGATGCTGCTGAACGACGACGCGTCAGGGAATCTACGGATTTATGGATACCTCATCCACGGCGTCGTTCATCGCGTCACGCCGGCGACGATCGTGTCGTCGGTTCCCGTCGCAGGCACGTACTACGACTATCCTGGACCGGCTGGGCTCAAAATCACGCGCTATCTCTATGGAGTCGAGGCGAGCAACCCCACGCCGCTCGGCACCTTCACCGTGGCAGACTACGAAGAGAGCAGCACGATGCACGATTACGGCTACGCAAAGGGCGTGGGGATCGCCGAAGAGGACCACGGCCCTAACTTCCAAGTCGACTGCCTTATCGAAAAGCTCGTTCTCCGGTGACGCGTCTTCGGAGCGACGACGGCCGCGACCGGGCGGCGCTCGCGCAGGCGGTACTCGCGCCGCTTACGCGCGCGGCGATGTTCCTGGTCGCGAGCATTAATCCGAACGCCGACTGCTACGCGACCGTACGTTCCTTCGCGGCCGATCTGGGCGGACTCATTCGCGCGGTAAGCGCTCGCGATCCGGAGGCTGGGCTCACCTGCACGATCGGCTTTGGGTCGGAGGCGTGGGATAAGGTGTTCGGACTGCCGCGACCGGCGGAACTGCACCCGTTCCGCGAGATTCGTGCCGAAACCCGACACGCGCTAGCAACCGCCGGCGATGTGCTGCTGCACGTCCGTGCGGCGCGCATGGATATGTGCTTCGAGTTGGTGACGCATTGCATGGAACGCATCGCTGAAGCGGTTTCGATCGTCGACGAAACTCATGGGTTTAGCTACTTCGACGCGCGCGATCTTATCGGGTTCGTCGACGGTACTGAAAACCCGCGCGACGAAGTCGCCGTTGAAGCCGCGATCGTCGGCGACGAAGACCCTGCGTTCATCGGCGGCAGCTACGTTATCGTCCAGAAGTACCTGCACGACATGAGCCGCTGGAACGCGCTTGCAATCGAAGAGCAAGAACGCATCATCGGTCGCAAGAAACTCTCCGACATCGAGTTAAGCGACGAAGCGAAACCCCCATATGCGCACAACGTGTTGACCAGCATCGTCGAGGGCGGCTGCGAGAAGAAGATTCTGCGGCTCAACATGTCGTTCGGTCAGCCCGGCAGCGGTGAGTTCGGCACCTATTTCATCGGCTATAGCCGCTCGCCGCGTATCACGGAAACGATGCTCGAAAATATGTTCGTCGGGCGCCCGAAGGGAAACTACGATCGTCTGCTCGATTTCAGCACGGCCGTGACCGGAGGCCTCTTCTTCGTTCCGCCGCTAACGTTCCTCGACCAAGACTAAGATGCAATCGGCGCCCGATCTCGAACGAGCGCGGCGATGACACGTTCGATTGCAGTGGTATTCGCCGGGGTTCTCGCGAGCGCTTCGGCCGGCTGTTCGAGTTCGTTGACGACGCCCGCGCCGACGATTGCGCCGGCACCGGCGGCGTGCAGCAGCTTCGTGCTGACGGGACATCCGTCGTATCCTCCGGTGGCGTGGCTATCGGGAGGTACGCTGGTCGGCGGCGGTATCGATGTCGTTGGGCGCTTGGCGAAGGCGAGCGGTGTTGGCATGCGCGTCCTCGCCGCAGATACCTGGGAAAGCGCCCAGTTAGCCGTTCGGCAAGGGCGCGCCGACGCGATCGTCGGGATATACAAGACCCCGCAACGGCAGGTCTATTACGACTACGTCGCGCCGGCACTCGCGCCCGATTGGTCGTCGGTCGTCATCCGAGCCGGCGAAGTGTTTCCGTACAGGAACTGGAACAGCTTGATCAGCAAGCGCGGCGTTGTCGGATCGGGCGAGTCGTATGGATCGGCGTTCGATGCATTTCGCGCCGCCAAGCTCACCACCTATACCGTTCCGACCCTTGCCGACGTCTTCGCGAACGTGCTTTCCGGCAATGCACAGTACGGCCTGAGCGGATATTACACTGCGGTGACGTCGGCGCCCAAAGGCATTGCGTTCGCGACCAAAGATTTCGTCACCGAGGGACTCTATCTCGCGTTCGGGAAGCAGTCGCCGTGCGATGCGGTGCTAACAAGCGCGTTTTCGCGCGGTATCGCAAAACTCAAAGCGAGCGGAACGATCGCGCGTATCTTCGCGCGCGAACTCGCGCGCTACGAGAAGACGCATCCGCATCACTGAAGCGACTAGCAAGCGACACAGCGAAATGTCTTGGCTGCATGTGCGAACGCACGAATGCGTCGATCGCTGGTGACGAACTCAGCCCGTAAGCAATCGCCGTCGCGACGCGCCGGTCCGCTCGACTTCGTCCATCAGTTCCAAGCAGCGTGCCTTAAAATCGGCGGCCCCGATTTCGCGCGTTTGCATCAGGAGCAACGAGATCGGTCGCGTCTGGAGCGCCTTCTTGGGTCTGGTCATAGTATACGACCATAGTGCGCCACGCATCGGAGGGCCCGTTCAAGTCCACGTGCGCGTGTTGCTCGTGTGGCCGCTACGGTTGCTCGGGAATCGTCGGCACCGTGCGAAGTCCGGCTGCCGTTAGCGTGCCGTTCAGCGCCGGAATCGCGTGCGCATAGATATTGTAGGCGGCGCGTGCGGCGGCGTACTGGGCAGCGATGCGGGCGTAGAAGTTGGCGGCGGCCGGCGTGATGATCCCCTGCACCGGAAACGATTCGAGCGAGGTCAGCGCGCCGTCGAGATTTTCGCGAAGCGAACCGGGACGTGAAACCGAGTCTTCGCCGTTGGCATAGTCGGCGGTGAGCATTGCCATCACGGTTGCGCGCCCGCGGCGCGCGTTAGCGAGTGCGCTGGCTGCGTGAGTCCCCGGATGCGCCGAAATCTCGGCGAGCGCTTTCGCAACCGCGTCGAGATGATTCAGCATCGTATCCACGCCGGAGTACAGCGCATCGAGTTTGGCAAACGCGTTGTAGCTCGTCTGCATTTGTGCGAGCGTCTCGGTGGCGTCGGGATCCGGCTTCACCGCAAAGTGCTGCGTGAAGGTGCGGCCATCGATGGTGACGCGGGCAGCATAGGTCCCCGGCACGACGGTTGCACCATCGGGCGGCCCGGCAAATGCGGGATTCGGTGCGCCCGTCCACGGCACGGGAGGCGCGGCGGTGAAGTTCCAAACGATCCGGTTCAATCCAGCCCGGTTGGTGCCTTTCAGCGTGCGCACCACCCCACCCGCGGCGTCGAGAATCGCGACCGTCGGCGGGTGCGCGGACGGCTTGGCTTGGTAGTAGGTGATCGGTGCGCCGTAAGGCGGATTGGCAGCGGCGTACCGCGTGTAGAGCCCCTCGTAGTTGTTGGTGAGGTTGTACTCGTACGACGTGCGCGGTTGAAAGAGCATCGCGCCGGCGGCCACGGCCGCAGGGAGTTCTTGGAGCGGACGGATGTCGTCCATTACCCAAATCGAGCGACCGTGCGTCGCCAGCACCATGTCGTCGAACTGCGGCTGGATGCGGATGTCGCGCACGGAGACGGCCGGCATGTTGTTGCGTAGGCTTTGCCACTGCGTTCCCCCGTCGAACGTGACCCAGACGCCCTCTTCGGTTCCGAGATACGCCACGTTAGGGTTGTGAATGTCGGGACGGATCGAGCGCGTCCACAGCGCCGGCGGCAAGCCGCCGATGATCGCGCGCCAGTGCGCGCCGTAGTCGTGCGTCACCCACACGTAAGGCCTGTCGTCTCCCATCAGGTGCGCGTCCTCAACTGCGTAGGCGGTGCCGCGCACGAGCGGCGAGGGTGCCACGGTTTCGAAGCGACCGTTGGGATTGGCCCCCGGCGGCGTGACGTTCGTCCAGTGCGCGCCGTCGTCGCGGGTCAGTTGCACGAAACCGTCGTCGGTCCCGACCCAAATCTCTCCCCGCGCGAGCGGCGAACCCTCGATGTCGAGGATCGTGTCGGTATACTCGGCGCCGGTGACGTCGTGCGTGATCGGGCCACCCGCCGGCTGCTGGTGCGCCTTGTCGTTACGCGTGAGATCGGGGCTGATCGGCTTCCAACTCAATCCGCCGTCGGTCGTTTGGAATACGACGTTTCCGCCGAACCACGCCACGTGAGGATCCCAGGGTGCAAACCCGATCGGCGACGTCCAGTTGAAGCGATACGGACTGGTTGCGATGTCGTAATCCTGCCGAACGCCCGTGAAGTACGGTTGCACGAACGTGTACTCGCGCGTGCGGCGATCGAAGACGAAGAGCGCGCCGTCCTGGCCGTCGGACCAGATGCGATTGGCATCGAGCGGATCGGGGATCGCCCACTGCCCGTCGTCGTCCTGCACCACCGCGTACCAGGCCGCGTTGGTATTGCCCGAGAGGTCGAGTGAGTTCGAGGGGCCGCAATACGAGTTGTTGTCCTGTAAGCCGCCGCAGATGGTATAGGGATTGTCGTTGCCCAGGCCGACGCGATAGAACTGACCGATCGGCAAGTTGGCGGCGAACGACCAGGTAGCGCCACCGTCAACCGTGAGCGCGTAGCCACCGTCTTCGCCCACCATAATGCGCTTGGGATCGCTGGAGGCGATCCAGATGGCGTGAAAGTCGGGATGAACGTCGTCGGCGATTGGTTTGAACGTCTTACCGCCGTCGGTACTACGTGCGAGCTGCGTCGACGCGGTCAGCACGTCGTTGGGATTGCGTGGATCGACGGCAACGTGCGAGAAGTAGAACGGCCGTTCGTCGACCAGCGTATTCGAACTCACCAACTTCCACGTCGCCCCGGCATCGTCGGAGCGCCACAGGATGCCGTGCTTCGACTCGATCAGGGCATACACGCGATTGGGATCGCTCGGCGCGACCGCCAATCCGATGCGCCCGGTGATGCCGGTCGGCAAGCCGCCCCCGGTCAGCCGATGCCAGGTGAGTCCGCCGTCGGTCGATTTATAGAGTCCGTCGGCTTTACCGCCGCTGCGGAACGTCCACGGACGCCGTTGAAACTCCCATACGCCGGCATAGACGACGTTGGGCGTGCGCGGGCTCATCGCTAAGTCGCTGACGCCGCTCTCGGGACCGACGTAGAGCGTCTTGCGCCACGTCTTGCCGCCGTCGAACGTCACGTACGCGCCGCGCGCGCTCGAGTTCGCGAACACGTCGCCGAGTGCGCCCACGATCACGTGCTGCGGATTTTTGGGATCGACCAGAATGCGCGAGATGTACTTCGTCGCACGCAGGCCGACGTTAGCCCACGTCTTGCCGCCGTCGGTCGATTTGTACACGCCGTCGCCGTAGCTGACGTCGTTGCGTGGATTGGATTCGCCGGTGCCGACCCACACGGTGCGGTCGTTGCGCGGATCGAGCGCGATCGCGCCGATCGATCCAACACCGGCGCGGTCGAAAACCGGCTTCCACGCAGCACCGCCGTCGGTGCTCTTCCAAACGCCGCCACCAGCCGCCCCCAGGTAGTACAGGTTGGGGTCGTGGCTCGAGCCGACGACCGCGCTCACGCGTCCCCCGGCGATTGCCGGGCCGGTCGAGCGCCACTGCAGGTTGGCTGTTGGGAGAGCCGTGGCGGCCGCCACCAGCGGCGTAGCGGCGAGCGCGATGAAGACGGCGAGCGAACGAAGCATGTGCGAATCCTTACAAATCCGGCGGCTCGAAGCCTCTGTCGCGCGACCGCCCAAGCCATAGGACGTTTCCACCTGCGGACGGTAATTGCCGAAAACCTCACCGCTTGCAAGGAGTATCGCGTCGTGCCGGATCGTCTCAGTCGCAAGGATGCCTTTGGAATGGCGGCCTCCCTCGGACTTCTCGGAGCGCTCTCCGGCGCGGCGCTGCCGGCGCTGGCTGCGGCGCCCGGCGTCGTCGGCGCGTGGTCGCTGCGCAGCTTCGAGGTCGACGAGCGGAAGCGCGGCGCAACGCCGCGCTTCGGCCCCGATCCGGTCGGGTATTTGCTCTACACTGCGAGCGGTCGCATGTCGGCCGTGCTCTCGGGTACGCATCGCCCGCCGCTGACGCCGCCGACTAGCGTGGGGGGGGCGGCGCACGGCGAATGCGGGCACGCCGTCGGAGAGTTTCTCGCCTATGCCGGGCGTTACGACGTGCGCGGCGATCGCGTCTTCCATCACGTCGAGGTGAGCGTGTTCACCAACTTGGTCGGCACGACGCTCGAGCGGCAGTTCACCCTCGACGGCAACACCCTGACCATACGCACCGTTCCGCCCGAGATTTGGGGTTCTTCGAATACGCTGGTGTGGACCCGTGCGTAAGCGGGTGCGCGTCGAGCCGAGCAAAGGAATGGCGGGCTCGTTTGTCGTCGTCGCGCTGCTCGCTTTCGCGCTTTGGGGGCCGCTCGTCGCTCGCGCGCAGACCCCGCCCCCTAGCGGTGCAAAAAAGGCTGCGATTTTTGCGCTTCATGCCTATATCGACGGCGAAGCCGATGGATTCGCAAAGCTGCAAGGCAATGCTACCGGCTCGGCGAGTAAGGACTTCACCTATTATCAGTCGCTGCTCGATCTCCCCGGCGCAGCCGCCTGCGCGATCTACACCGTCAAGAGCAACGGCGACCGTTTCGGCACATGCGATTTCGATGCGGCGACGCAGTCGGAGGTAATGTCGCTCTGGTCGGTTTGGATGAAACACCTGGCCGACGCCGAGCCGGGGTGGAAGAAACTCAACGTCACCAACGGTCATCACCTCGCGCAGGCGATCCTTTCCGGCCCGAACGGCGTTCGCGGCGTCTATATCTACATTGCCAAGAATCCGAACGGCGGTTATCGCTTGACCACGACGTTTGGAACGATGCAAGCTATCGAGCGCTAGGGCTGTACCGCGCGAGCGGTAAAAAGGTGATGCTGCCGAGCAAAAGGAAGCGGGCTCTGGAGCCGATTGAAGACCGCTTTGCGCTAAGGCGGTTCGTCACGCCTTGTGAGGAGCGTTTTAATGCGTACTGCGCGTCTTTCGTCGGCAGGTTTTGCCGTTGTCGCGGCGGCCGCGTTGCTGCTGGCGGCGTGTTCCTCCAGCGTCGGTGCGGCGCCGCCGACGCCGACCTCGCCCCCCGGAACGAGCGTCACGGTCGGCGGCCAGCCGGCCGGCGCGACGGTGACCGTCAAGGTCGGCACGACCACCCCGATCGTGGTGGTGGCTGCCGGCGGCGGCCCGTACACGTTCACCATCGGCAACGTTGCGGTCGTGCGCCTGGCGCTGGCATCGCAGTGGACGTCGCAGCGGGCGGTGCGCCACGCGCGCGCACACCTGCTGCCGGCGGTATCGCAAACGCTGAGCAGCCCGGACGGCCAGGTGAAGATGATCGCGGTCGGGCGCGGTCGTACGACGCTGACGATCGCCAACGCGCGCGGGACGATCTATCGCGGCACGATCGTGGTCAAGGGACCCACGCCGACACCGACGCCGACCGTGTCACCGACGACATCGCCGACTCCGACTCCGACGCCGACGCCGACGCCCACGCCCGCGCCGACGCCGACGCCCACGCCGACGCCGGTGCCGCCGGGCGGGATTGCGTTGACGCCCAACAGCCTGGCGTTCACGTCGGCCGGTCAGCAGTTGACGTTCGTAGCGAGCGAGTCGAACTACAGTGGAACGTTTAGTGCGAGCAGCAGCAATGTGGCGATCGCGACGGTGAGCCCGAGCTCCGGGAGTGGGACGTTTACGGTGACGGCGGTTGCGGCCGGGACGACGACGATCGTGGTGACGGGTGCGCCGGGTGAGAGCGCGAGCGTCAGCGTTGGGGTGACGACCACCGGAGGAGGGATTCACTGATGTCTTCACGCGATAATGCCGCGCTCGGCCGGACCGCGCTCGCGCGCAAGTTGGGGAGCTTCGCGCAGGGCGCGTTGCACGCCACGCGCAGGTTGAGAATGTTGGCGCAAGGCGCGTTGCGTGCCGCGCGCAGGCTAGGGAGCTTAGCGCACGGTGCGTTGCGTGCCGCGCGCGAGGCCTGCGACTTTTTCGCAAAAGCCAGGATGGCGTGTGCCTTGGGTCGTTGCGAAAAAGCGCCGGAGCAGGAGCGCACAGGAGGTGCGCGACGAGCGTCCGAGCGCGGGCATGCAACGCACCGTGCGACGCGCGTGTTGCCGGCGCCGCGCGCGATTGCGCTCGGCGTAGCGGTTGCGGCGGGCGCGCTGCTGGCAGCGTGCAGCGGGAGCCTTGGGCAGCACACGCTGCCGAGTGCCGGAACGCCGGTCGTCGGCGGCGGTCACGCGCGCAAGGCGGTGGTGCACGTGCGGATCGCGATTCCACCGCGGCGCAAGACCCTCAACCCGCATCTGCGGCACATGCAGTTCATCTCGGCCAGCACCAATGCGCTGCAGGTGCAGGTCTATCAGCCGAACTCGGTGCACGGCGCGAGCACGCTGCTGGGGACCACGGTGGTCGATCTGTCGAGCGGGTCGTCGGCGTGCACGGTCAACAGCGACGGCAGTCGCAGTTGCACGTTTACAGTGGGGGCACCGGCGCCGGCCGACGACTTCGTGTTCACGACGTGGGATCAGGCGCCGGTCGGCGGGGTGATTCCCGGAACGGCCAAGCAACTGGCGGCGGCGAGTCTGGTGAACCAGACGATCGCGGCCGGCCAAGCCAACGCGATCAATGTGACGTTGGGCGGGATCGTGGCGAGCCTGCAACTGAGCCTGCCGAATCCGACGGTGGTGAGCACCGTGCAGACGAGCAACATTCACGGGGTGGTTGCGTCGAGTCAGAACGTTGGGGTGAACGCGCTCGATGCCGACGGCAACGTGATCGTGAGCGACGGGTATGTGGATGCGAGCGGCAATCCGGTGAGCGTGAGCGTGAGCGTGACGGCGTCGTCGAGCAGTTGCGGAAGCGGCACGCTGGCGGTCGGTGCGGGGACGCCGGGGAGCAGCGT
>DAIDGS010000003.1 GCA_027459845.1 Vulcanimicrobiota bacterium
GCGGCCGCACGTATCGAACGATAACCCCTTCAGCGAGGCGCACTTCAAAACGTTGAAGTATGGCCCCGGCTTCCCATCGTTCTTCGCGAACATCGAGCAAGGCCGCTCGTACTGCGGCGAGTTCTTCCCGTGGTACAACGAACGGCATCGACACAGCGGGATCGCCCTGCTCACGCCCGCCGACGTTCACCGTGGACTCGTCGACGAACGCGTCGCCGGACGACGAACAACCTTGCAGGCTGCATGGGCTCTGCATCCCGAGCGATTCGTAGGCGGGAAACCCGAGCCGCCATTGCTTCAATCCGTAACCTATATCAACCGGCCGGACATGGCCGCGTAGGGTTTTTCACGCGCCCGTGGCCTCAAACCCGTTGACACATTCCGTTGACTAAAACGTAAGTCCCAAAATGCTCGGGTTAGCGTTCGTAAGTTCCAAAATCACGTTATTCGAGGTCATTTTGGAAACAGAGCGTTCTAACTGCACCCTGATGTGGCGCCGCACGAGTCGCATTTCTCGCACGCACCGTTGCGCACCATGGTGAGTTGGCCGCACTCTCCGCAGGCATTGCCGGTATAGCCCTTGGCCTTCGAGGCGTTAATCGCTTCGGTTTTCAGCAGCGTCGCGGTGGCCGTTCCGCCGCCGGTTGTAGCGGCCGGCGCGTACGCCTGGGCCGTAGCCGGCACCTCGGCGCTGGGTACGGCGCTCGGGCGCAGATGCGTGCTGACCGGATGCAGCCGCTCGCTGACGCCCGCCGGCATCACGCGCACCTCGCCGTCAACTTGATCCACGTAGTCCTCGTCGAGCTCGGGGCCCATTGCATCCATCTGCATCGAAGGCTGCACGTGTGCCAGCTCGTAGCGGCCGAGATAGCTGACGGCCAGTTCGCGGAAGATGTAGTCGAGGATCGAGGTCGACATCTTGATATGATCGTGGCCGACCACCGGACCGTTGGGCTCGAAGCGCGTGAAGGTAAAGGCCTCGACGAACTCATCGAGCGGCACGCCGTGTTGCAACCCGAGCGAAATCGCGATCGCGAAGTTGTTCATCAGCGAGCGGAAGGCGGCGCCCTCCTTATGCATGTCGATGAAGATCTCGCCGAGTTGGCCGCCTTCGTATTCGCCGGTGCGCAGGTAGACCTTATGCCCGCCGATCGTCACCTTTTGGGTGTAGCCGCTGCGCCGCGCCGGCATCGGCCGGCGCTTGGCGATGTAGCGGTAGACCAGTTTTTCGGCGATCTGCATCGGCTGATGATACGGCTGCGCCGTGCTCTCGTCCGCACGGTCGTCGGCATCGCCGCCGAGGTCGTAGCTGGCCGCCAGTGGCTGCGAGAGCTTCGAGCCGTCGCGGTAGAGCGCGACCGCCTTGATCATGCGCTCCCAGGAGTAGCGGTACGCCTCCTTGACGTCGGCGATGGTGGCGGTCTGCGGCAGGTTAATGGTCTTGGAGATGGCTCCGCTGACGAACGGCTGCGCGGCTGCCATCATGTCGACGTGCGCGAGCGGCCGGATGAAGCGCGTGCCGTACCGTCCGCACGGCGTCGCGCAGTCGAAGACCGCCAGATGTTCGTCCTTCAGAAACGGCGCGCCCTCAAGGGTCATGCGCCCGCAGATGTGCGCCGAGGCTTCCTCGATTTGCGTGGTCGTAAAGCCGAGCCCGTCGCGCAGCAGCGAGAAGCTCCAGTCGTTGAGCTGCTCGTCGCTGAGGCCGAGCGCGGTCTTGCAGAACGCTTCGCCGAGCACGAACTTGTTGAAGACGAACGGAAGTTCGAAGGCGCTGGGCAGGGCGGCTTCGATGCGTGCGATCTTCGCATCGTCGAAGCCTTTGGCGCGCAGCGTCGCGCGATTGATGTGCGGCGCTTCGACCAGCGTGCCGGTGCCCTTGGCATAGGTCTCGATCGCCTCGATTTGCGCATCGGAGTAGCCCAGGCGATGGAGCGCGGCATCGACCGACTGATTGACGATCTTGAAGTATCCGCCGCCGGCCAGCTTCTTGAACTTCACCAGGGCGAAGTCGGGCTCGATCCCGGTGGTGTCGCAGTCCATCACGAGGCCGATCGTACCGGTCGGCGCGATGACGACCGTCTGCGCGTTGCGGAAGCCCGCCACTTCGCCGATCGCCAGCGCGTCGTCCCACATCTGGCGTGCGAGCGCCCACGTCTCTTGCGTGAAGAGCGTCGGCGCGTGGGTTGTCGGCGTAACGCTCAAGCCTTCGTACTCGTCGCTCGCAGCGGCGTACGCCGCCCGGCGGTGGTTGCGGATTACGCGCAGCATCGGCTCGCGGTTGGCGTCGAAGCGGGCGAAGGCGCCGAGTTGCTGGGCCATTTCGGCCGACGTTCGGTAGGCCATGCCGGTCATCAGCGCGCTGATCGCCGCACACCAGCCGGAGCCTTCCTCGGAATCGTAGGGTAGGCCCATGCGCATCAGCAACGTGCCGAGGTTGGCGTACCCGAGACCCAGCGTGCGGTAACCGTGGTTCTTCTCGGCGATCGCCTTCGAGGGCATTTGCCCCATCGTCACCGAGATCTCGAGCGTCGTCGTCCAGGTACGCGCCGCCTGCGCGAAGCGCTCGGCGTCGAAGGTTCCGTCCGGTTTCTCGAACTTGACGAGATTTAGGCTGGCCAAGTTGCAGTTGTGGGCGATCATCCCTTCAGCGACGATCGAGTGCGTCACCGGCTCGGTGATGTCGTAGACGGTCGCGACACCGTCGGGCACGATCTCGAGTACTTTCGGCGCGCGCGGGTTCTTTGCCTGAGCGACAAATGGCTCACTCAGGATCGCGCGCGCCTTCGCATCTTTCTTGGGCGAACACGGGAAGCCGATCAAGGAGAGATATTTGCGGGCTTGCTGGTTGTAGAGGTGCAACTGCCCCTGTGGGTTTTTGCGACCCGCAGGGCGCGACCAACTGATGCGCGAGGTCATGCCCATATCTGCGAGCAGCAACTGCACGCCGCGCAGCAGTTCCGGAGCGGAAGAAGCGAGCATCACTTCGTGTTCCGCTGCGGCGCCGTTCTTGCGAATGCACCCATCGGCGGAGAAGAGCCCCTGCAAATAGGCGATCTTGAGATCGTCGGCGACGTGGTGGACCTGCGAGGGCAGGGCTTTGCGGGTGGCAGTTCCTTGCTTGAACCCGTAACGCTGCTCGAGGTAGCCGATCAGGCTGGGCAAGCTCGAACTCGTCTGCATAACGCCGCTCCGCTGGGTGGAAATCCGGCTCTCGCGCAGCGGCAGCGCCGAACCTCCGGCGCCCGCAGCGACTGCTTTGAGTACGTTCAGTTCGCGCGTCATCCACTCGGCGGTGCGACGCTCGTGTGGACCGAAGACCAACGCGGCCACGTCCTTGGAGAAGACCCCGTCACCGGTCATCCAGCCCAGCATCTGCCAGCGCTTCACGTCGGCCGGCGACGATGCGAACGCGACCGCGTTACCCGACTCGCGAATTTCGACGCGATCGGCGTGCGGCTTGAGCTGATCCACGCGCTTCCACGTTCCGTCGTGGGTCAGGAAGCGATGATCGGCAGTGGCTCGTATCTGGCGGCCGTCGGCGAGAGTTACGCGAAAGACTTGGCGCTCACCGACCTTCGTCACGAAGGCCGGACGGTGCGCCGTCATGCGACGATGATCGTGCTCGGAATGGATGTCGGTCGTGACCAAGACCCGGCTTCCGCGCTCCTGCGCGGCAAATAACTCCTCTACCGTCCGCAACCCGTCGGGCGTGCTGATACGGGTCTCCGGAGCGAAGCACGCGGTATCATCTATAAACACATATTCCGAGCACGGGTTGGTGGCATTGATGCGGTCGTCGTTGGCGCAGGTGTGCCACTCTTGAATCGTGTCGTCGTACTGCAGCCCGGGATCGGCGCACTGCCAGGCAGCTTGTGCGATCTGCTCCCAGAGCTCTTCGGCTTTGATGCGCTTGACCACGTCGCCGGTCGTACGCGCGCGCAGCTCCCAGTCGGCGCCGCGGTCTAAGGCGGCGAAGAAGCCGTTGCCCAAGCGCACCGAGTTGTTCGAGTTCTGGCCGGCGACGGTGGCGTAGGCTTCGGAGTCCCAGCCGGTATCGTACTGCTCTACCTCGAGGCGCGTGTAGCCTTGACGGGCGTAGTCGAGCGCGTTCTGCGTGGCGCCCGACGGAACGCCGTCGGCGAGCGCGGTACGAATCGCCTTACGCAGCTGCGGATTCAAGCCGGCATCCAGGCGGGCTGCCTCGGGAACGCGCGTATCGTGGGCCGCTGCCACGATCGCGTTGAGGTGCTTCTCGAAGATGCGCGAGCCGACCACCAGATCGGCGACCTTGCGCTCTTCGCGCACCTTCCAGTTGACGAACTCCACGATATCCGGGTGATCGGCGTTGAGTACCACCATCTTGGCGGCGCGGCGCGTCGTCCCGCCGCTCTTGATCGCGCCGGCGGCGCGATCGAAGACCTTGAGGAACGACATCAAGCCCGAACTGGTGCCGCCGCCGGTCAACTTCTCGCCGGCCGCGCGAATCTTCGAGAAGTTTGCGCCCGATCCGGAGCCGCCCTTAAAGATGCGCGCTTCGCGCACGACCCCATCGAAGATGCCGCCCTCGTTGACCAGATCGTCCTCGATCGAAAGGATGAAGCACGCCGAGACCTGCGGATGCTCGAAGGTGTTGGTCGAGCGTACGACCGCGCCGCTGCTCGGGTCGACATGGTAGTGGCCTTGCGCGGGCCCGTCGATTCCGTACGCCCAGTGCAGCCCGGTATTGAACCACTGCGGAGAGTTCGGCGCACCGATCTGGCGCGCGAGCATCGCGCACATCTCGTCGTGATACGCGCGCGCGTCTTCCTCGTCATCGAAGTAGCCGTGCTTCCAGCCCCAGTACGTCCAGCAGCCGGCCATCCGGCCGAAGACCTGGCGCGCATCGCGCTCGGCGCTAAACTGGGCGTCGCGGTCCAACGCCGCGAGCGCCGCGTCGTCGGCTTCCGAGCGCCAGAGCCACTGCGGGACGCCGTCTTCGGGCACCGGCTTGGTCGCGGTCGGGACGCCGGCCTTGCGGCAGTACTTCTGCGCCAGCACGTCGACGGCGACCTGACTCCACCCGGTCGGCACCATCACGTCCTTTGCCTCGAAGATCACCGAGCCGTCGGGATTGACGATGCGCGACGTGCGCGGCTCGAAGTTCAACCCGGCATAGGCGTCGCCGGGGCGGGAGTAGGTACGGCCGAACTTCATGCGAGAGCTCCTTACGTCACGTGCATCCGAGGGGGAAAGAACGGGAGAGATTCGGCATCGTTATACGAACGCCTGTTCGTAGGTCGACGCCTCGCGCGCTCCCATAGTAGGCCGAGGCAATAGCTACCCCAAGATATTGGGGTCTGGCGCGTGGACTCCTTGCGGATCGGCTGTGGAATCCGACAAAAATCGGCGGATGGGCTGCGAGTGAGCGCTCGGGCGTGTGGACAGTCCCGAGGATACCGGGGATAACCGGTGCAAACGCCGCACTATGTTCGGTCCCGATCGCTTCGCCGCTCGCTTGCACGACGTCTCGCTCGAGGACCTCTGCGCCGGCGGCATCCGCGGCCTGATCGTCGACCTCGACAACACCCTCATGGGCTTTCGCGAGAGCGAGCTGGGCGGCGAGCACGTCGCCTGGGTCGAGGAGGCGCACGCGCGCGGCATGCGGATCGTGATGCTCTCGAACAACTTCAGCGAGCGCGTCTCCAGCGTTGCTGCGCGGCTAGGCGTCGGCTGCATTCCCAATGCGCTCAAGCCGCTACCGTTCGGCTTCATGCGCGCGGTCCGCGCGCTGCAACTGCCGCGCCGCGCCGTTGCCGTGGTCGGCGACCAGCTCTTCACCGACGTGCTCGGCGGAAAGCTGTGCGGGCTCTATACGATCTTGACCGAGCCGATCGAAGCCAAGGATTTTGCGGTTACGCGGTTGTTTCGCTTCTTCGAACGCGTGCTGTTGCCCGAGCGCCGCTTACCGTGAAGCTGGCGTTGATCGGCGACCCGGTCGCGCACAGCATGAGTCCGCGTTTGCACGCGCGATTCTTGCGCGAGGCCGGCATCGACGACGGCGACTACGTCGCGATTCGCGTTCCGCGTGGCAACGCGATCGACGTCATTCGGCGCATGCGCCTCGACGGTTACACCGGTGCCAACGTCACTTATCCGCTCAAGGAAGAAGCGTTGCGCGCCTGCGACCGGCTCACCGAGGATGCCGAGCGCGCGCAGGCGGTCAACACGATCTACTTCGGGGGTGCAACGCTCGGCACCAACACCGACGGCATCGGCGCGCGTACGGCGCTCGAAGCGCTCATCGACGATTCGATTGCGCTCAAGCGTATCGGTGTGATCGGCTATGGCGCGACGGCGCGCGCAATCTTGACCGAGCTGCACGCCAACGACGCTTACGCCTTCGTGTGGGGGCGCGACCCGGAGCGCGTCGCGCAGGTGTGCGCGCGCTTCGAAGCGGAGCCGTGGCCGGCCGAGAACCTGCCCGAAATCGTCATCTCGACGCTTCCGCCGGGCGTTCGCTTGCCGGATCGGCTGCGTGCGGATCTCAACGTTCCCGATCTGATCGTCGATGTCAACTACGGTGCGCGGGCGACTCTGGCCGAGCAGCTCGAGCGCGAGGTCGTCGGCGGCGAGGCGATGCTGGAAGCCCAGGCGCGCGCGAGCTTCGATTTCTGGCAGTTGCAGCTCGTGCAGTCGGCCGAGTCGCCTTAGCGCTCCAGCGGCCGGCGGATCAGCACGAGTCCGAGCAGGAGCACCCAGATCAACACCAACAGCGCGGCGGTCATGTCGAGCATTCCGCCGACGGCGAAGAAGCCGGGGCGACCGAAGATGGTGAGCGTGCCGCAGGCCAAGACCGCCGCAACGGCATAGCCCAGTAGCACGACTGCGGGTGGCCCCGAGCGATGGCGGCGCATGCTGTGCGCCGTTGCAAACGCAAAGATCATTCCGGGGATGAACGCGTAGAGCCCGAATATCTGTGAGGGCAGGTAGAGCGCCTTCATCGCCATCGGCGTCAGTGCGATCGGCGGATAGACCATCGCCAAGCTGAAGCCGAGATCGATCAGTAGCACCACCGCAAACATGGTGCCGCCCAGCAGCATGTACGTGGCCAAACCGTCGTTGGCGTCTTTGGCCGCGTCGCGCAAATACCCGCGCAGGCCGACCACGAACCATAACCAAAACGCAATCGCCGGCACCTGCAGCCACGCGGCGAAGAGCAAGCCGGCGCGATGGGCGACGAAGTAGTTATCGATCGCCGTGCCGGGCGCCGCAAGGGAAGGCTGGATTCCTCCTGCGGCCACGCCGACGGTCGTCACGACCGCGAAGGCGATCGCCGACCACCCGGCCGAGCGTTGCATGTGCACGTCATATGCCATCGCGGAACTCCTTCGGAGAGGGGGAGATTCGAACTCCCGAGAGGCTCAACACCTCTGCTCGCTTTCCAAGCGAGTGCATTCGACCACTCTGCCACCTCTCCGCGGCTGGCACGCTTGGCGGTACGGCGGTCAAGTCCCTTGGTCGCTTCGGCTAGGAAACCTCAGACTCCATCAACTTCAGCGTATCCCGGGCGAACTGCTCGGTCGTGTACATCTTCGCGAGATGGTCGCGGGCCCAAGCCAGCGGCCGATTTTCGACGAGCATAAACTTTCCCAGCTCGCGCGAGAGCGTTTGCGCCTTTTCGGTGCGTGCCTTTTGCCGCGCCACGTAGGCGTCGAGCGCGAGCGTGAGATGTGTCGCGTCCGAGCGGCTCAACTCGTCGGCGAGCGAGGCTGCCGCGTTCATCGCCATCGACGCACCGATACCCGCCGTCGGCAGAAACGCTGCCGCGGCGTCGCCGCAGAGAACGACGCGCCCGGCCGACCAGCGACGGCTACGGTAGTCGTGGAGGTCCCAGAAAAACGGGTTCGCGTCGGCTACCAGCAACGATGCGACGACGTCGACGAGATGCGCGTCCATGCCCTGGAAAATGCGGCGGAAGCGGTCGACCGGCGCACCGAGTGACGTATCGGAGATCGCGGCTTTCGGTCCGCCGACGCAGAGCATCAGCGCGTCCCGCACCGGATAGATGCCGAGAAACGAACCCGCTCCCCAATACTCGCGGGTTTCGCCCGGCGCGGCGAGTGGTTCGGTCGTCCACAGCACCCATGCACCCCAGCCGGTATCGAACTTCGCATACTCCTCTGGGGCTAGCACTTGCTGGCGCGTCCACGAGTGGATGCCGTCGGCGCCGACGACGAGATCGAAGTGCGCCTGCGCGCCGTCGCCAAAGGTGACCGCGACGCCGCCGGGGTCCTGGGCGATTGCCGCGGGCGCTTGCTCGAAGTAAATCGGCAGATCGCCGAGTGCGGTGCGCAGCACCTCGAGCATCTCGGCACGGCGCAGTCCGCGAAACGGCCCGATGCGATCGAAGATGCCGCGCATGTCGTACGACTTGATCGGTTCGCCGGTTCCCGAATGCAACTGATAGCTGTCGTAATCGACGCTTACGCGCATGAAGTCGTCAAAGACTCCCAACCCATGAAGGACGCGGCTGCCGATCGGGTAGAGCCCAATGCTGTAGCCGGCCGCCTCGAAGTTGGCGGCGCGTTCGATCACCAGCGGATCGATGCCTTGACGTCGCAGCAACGCACTGAGGGTCAATCCGGATATGCCTGCACCCACCACCAGCACGCGCAGGCGCCCCGGCTTCCAAGCGGCCAGCGAATCACGCATCGAAAGCATCCAAAACCTCCCTAACGAAGCGCGCCGTATCGGCGTAGTTTTTTACCGCCGGGGGGCGCGGGTCCCGCGCCGTCTTCAGCGAGAAGCCGCTCGCTCGGCGAGCAGTAGCGCGAAGTCCTCGCTGGGCAGCGCGCGCCCGAACAGGTATCCTTGGGCGTACTCGCAGCCGATATCGCGCAGAAACTCCATCTGGGCCTCGGTCTCTACGCCTTCGGCCTGCACGCGCAAGTCCAGCGCGTGGGCCATCGCGATGATCGCGCTGACGATGGCAAGGTCGTTGTTGTCGTCGGGGATGTCGCGCACGAATGCCTTGTCGATCTTGAGCTTGTCGATCGGAAAGCGCTTCAGGTACGCGAGCGACGAATACCCGGTGCCGAAGTCGTCGAGCGCCAAGCTGATGCCGAGAGCTTTCAACTGGCGCATGATGCCGATCGAGTCCTCGGCGTTGTGCATCGCGACGCTCTCGGTGATCTCGAACTCCAGCGACTGCGGGGCAAACGTCACCGCTCGGGTCGCGTCCTCGATCGACTTCACCAGATTGTAGTGCAGGAACTGGCGCCCCGAGAGGTTGACCGCGAGCCCGAGCGGCGTGTTGAAGCGCTGCTGCCATTGGCGTACCTGTTCGATCGACGAGCGCATCACCCACTCACCCAATTGAACAATGAATCCGGAGGTCTCGGCCTGCGCGATGAAGGTTTCGGGTGCGGTGAAGGTGTCGTCGCGCTGCGGCCAGCGGCAGAGTGCCTCCACGCCGACCACCGCGCCGGTCTGCAAATCGACGACGGGTTGATAAAAGATGCGAAACTCGCCGTAACTCAGCGCGTTCGCCATCCGCTGGTGCATCGGGAGCCGGTAGCTCACTAGGGCGCGTTCCTTTCGCGCGGCACGCGGGCCGCTCCCGTTACGGCGCGTCGTCGCACGGCTGGGCGAAGCCGGCCAGGCGTGCGAAGTAGGCGACGCGGGCGGCGTCCTCGGCCTGATCGGCAAGCGCGAAGGCGTGCTCCAACGTCGTCGCGACGGCGCTCACGCCGTGACGTTCCATAAGCACCACGTCGTTGCCGCGGGCGAACTCGGCGCCGCACGCCTCGGCGAGCGCGCGCGAACCGGCTGGGTGATAGGCGACCCATGCAACCGGTCCGAGGCTTTCGCGGGCGCCGACGGTCAGCCGCGGGAAGAGGCCGCCGCTGGTCGACCAGACGGTCGCGTAGGTGGGATGCGCGTGCACGACGGCGCGAATCTCGGCGCGGGCGCGATAGGCGGCAACGTGCAGCAACACTTCGCTGCTGGCGTGCTGCGCCGAGCGCGGCGTCCCGGCGGGATCGGTACGTACGATGGCTTCGGGGGTGAGCGCGCCGAGCGATGCGCCCGCAGGGGTGACCAGGAGATCGCCGCCGTCCAGGAGCAGGCTGAGGTTGCCGCTGGTGCCGGCCGTCAACCGGCGCGACCACAGCGCCTGAGCGTAGCGGACCAGTGCGGCGCGCAACTCCGGCTCGGGCGATGCCACGCGGCGCAGTACGACGCAAGGGGCCCTTCGCCCTCGCGCGAACCGCAGCGCATGAGCGAAGCCGCAACCCACGGAGGAGTCGTCATCGCCGAGCCGTTCGATCGACGCGGCGTCGCGGTGCTGGAAGGCGCCGGATTTGCGGTCATCGACTGCGTCGGTGCCGATCCGGCCCGGCTGCGCGATGCCCTGCAGTCGGCACGCGGCCTGATCGTGCGCTCGGAGACGCGCGTCGACGCCGCGCTCTTGCGCGGTGCGCCCGCGCTCGAAGTCATCGCGCGCGCGGGCGTCGGTGTCGACGCGATCGACGTCGACGCGGCCACCGCCGCCGGCATCGCGGTGCTCAACACCCCAAGCGCCAACACCATCGCGGCGACCGAACATACCTTCGCGCTGATGCTCGGCGCGATGCGTCACGTCGCGACGGCCCAGGCGGCCGTACGGACGGGCGCGTGGGAGCGCCGCCCGTTCGTCGGGCGCGAACTCTTCGGCAAGACGCTCGGGATCGTCGGGCTCGGTCGCATCGGCAGCGGCGTCGCGGCCCGCGCGCAGGCTTTTGGCATGCGCACGATCGCCTACGATCCATTCGTGCCGGCCTCGCGCGCCGGCGCCCTCGCGGTCGAACTGGTCGAGTTCGAGGCCCTGCTCGAGGCAGCCGAGGTCGTCACGCTGCACGTTCCGCTCACGGCGCAAACGCGCGGCATGCTCGACGCGCGCGCGTTCGCACGGATGCCGGCCGGCGCCCTGCTCGTCAACGCATCGCGCGGGGCCGTGGTCGATCTCGCGGCGCTGCTCGACGCGCTCGATTCCGGCAGCCTCGCCGCGGCCGCCATCGACGTCGTTCCCGAAGAGCCTCCGCCGCCGCAGTCGCTCTCGGCACGCGCGCTGGCCCATCCGCGCGTGCTCGCGACGCCCCACTTGGGCGGCTCGACGCATGAAGCGTTGGAGCGCATCGCGCTCGAACTCGCCGCCGACGTGGTGCGCGTGCTCGGTGGCCGGCCGGCCTCGGGCGCGGTCAACGCGCCACGCTTCGAGGGTGCCGAGGCGCAGGTCGCGGGCGGATTTCTTGAGGTCGCCTACCGGATCGGCGCGCTCTTGCCGCAGCTCTTCGACGAAGCGCTCCGTAACGAGATCGCGTTGGTGTTGCAGGGCGACCTCGCCGACGTCAGTGCCGAACCCTTGCTGGCGGCGCTGCTGGCTGGGGCGCTGCCGTTCGTGAGCGATCGCCGCGTCAGCGCGGTGAACGCGCGCGCCATCGCCGGCGAACTCGGCGTGCGCACGCGCGTCACGCGCGAAGCGGCGCGGGCCCCGTTTCGCAGCTCGCTGCGCCTCGCCGCGGGCGCGCACCGGCTGGTTGCGACGGTGCTTCCGAACGGGCCGAGGATCGTCGAGATCGACGAGTTTGAGGTCGACACGGCGCCGGTCGGCGTGCTGTTGCTCACGCGCCATCGCGACGTCCCTGGAATGGTCGGGCACGTCGGCACGATTTTGGGCAACGTCGGTGCGAATATCTCCTCGATGCACGTGGCGCGCGATCCGCGGGGCGGCGATGCGATGATGATCTTGGAGATTGATCGCGACGTCGAGCGCGACGTGCTGGCGCAGGTTGCCGCCGTTTCGGGCGTCGAGAGCGTACGGTTGGCGCGCGCGTGACGACGGTCGTGGTGGCGCGCCACGGTGAAACGGCGTGGAACCGTGCGGGACGCTACCAGGGCCGGCGCGAGTCGGCGCTCTCTGATCTTGGCCGGCGTCAAGCGCAGGCACTGGCGCGCGCGCTTGGGACCGAGCCGATCGCGCGGATCGTCTCCAGCCCGCTGCAACGCTGCGTCGCGACGGCGCAACCGCTCGCCGAGCAGCGCGGCATTGCGCTGGAAACCGATGCGGACTTGCTCGAGATCGATCACGGCAGTTGGGAAGGGCGTCTGCGCGCCGAAGTCGCGCGCGACGACGGCGCGCGGCTCGCGGCCTGGGCGGCAGCCCCGGCGAGCGTCCGCTTTCCGGGCGGCGAATCGCTCGCCGAGGTTGCCGCGCGCTGGGCGGCATTCGCACGCGCACTCGATGCGGATGCAACGGTGGTCGTCGTCACGCACGACGTGGTGGTGCGCGTTGCGCTGCTCGCGGCCACCGGCGGTCCGCTCGGCGATCTCTGGTCGGTCCCGGCGGTCAACGGCGGGTACGCGCGCTTGGCAGTCGAACGCGGCGTCTGGCGCGTCCTCGCACCGTGCGTCGACGCGCATCTGGAGGGCTTGCGCGCCGACCTCAGGCGGCAGGCGCTCTGAGGTCGCACCACGGCGAAAGGATGCATCGCGGTGAGCTCACTGCTCTTGATCCGTCACGGCGTGACGGCGTGGAACGCCGAGGGGCGCTTTCAGGGGCGCACCGACGTGCCGCTCTCGCCGGCGGGGATCGACGCGGCCGAGCGTACCGCCGCGGCCCTCGCGCACGAGCCGATCGCGCACATCTACTCCAGCGATCTGCGCCGTGCGCGCGCGACCGCAGCGGCAATCGCGGCCCGGACGGGCGCCCCGGTCACCACCGACCCGCGCCTGCGCGAGTTTGATTTCGGCGCGTGGGAGGGCCTCACGTGGCCGCAGATCGTGGCGGCGCACCCCGAGTTGGAGGCAGCCGAGGTCAGCGCGGCGCGACGCTACGCGCCGCCCGGCGGCGAGCGGTTCGACGACGTGCGCCGCCGGGTGCGGAGGTTCGTGGACGATCGCTTGAGCGGCGCATCCGGGGAAACGCTGGCGATCGTGACGCACGCCGGCGTGCTGCACGCGCTCGCGCACGAACTCGGGGTGGCCGACACGGCGGTGAACTTTCGACCGGCGTCGATTTCGCGGCTCACGATGGAAGGCGGCGTCGCGCGTGTAACAGAGTGGAGCGATGTTCGACATTTGGGTTCCACCGACCGATCGTGAGGCCGCCCGGCAGATCCACGAACGGATCTCGAATCTGACCAAGCCGCTGGGCAGCCTTGGGCGCATCGAGGAACTGGCCGAACGGCTTGCCGCGATCGCCGGCGGCCCGCTTCCCAGCCCGTACCCACGCCGCGCGATCGTGGTCGGTGCCGGCGACCATGGCGTTACCGCCGAGGGCGTGAGCGCGTATCCGAGCGAGGTGACGGCGCAGATGATCAGCGCCTTTCTCGGGGAGTTCGCGGCGATCAACGCGTTCGCGCGCATGGCCCGCGCCGAGGTCTACGTCGCCGACTTCGGCGTGGCCGGCGAGCTGGTCGCGCATCCCCGCCTGCTCGACGCCAAGGTCGGCCGCGGAACCGGCAACCTCGCCTGCCGGGCCGCGATGTCCGAAAGCGACGTCGACGCCGCGCTGGCCGCGGGGTTGCGCGTCTATGCCGAGGTCGAAGCGCGCGCACATCCGCAGGTGATCGCACTCGGCGACATGGGCATCGGCAATACGACCTCGGCGGCGGCGTTGATCTGCGCGTTCACCGGCGAGACGCCCGAGGCGATCGTCGGACGCGGGACGGGTCTCGACGACGACGGCATCCGGCGCAAGATCGCGGTGGTGGAGCGCGCGTTGCAGCGCGTCGGCGAGGGAGCCGGATGGCGGCGGATCGCGGCCGAACTGGGCGGCTACGAAATCGTCGGGATCGCGGGCGTCCTGCTGGGCGCGGCCGCCGCGCGAACGCCGATCCTGCTCGACGGGTTCATCGTCGCGGCAGCGGCGTTGCTGGCACGCGCGATCGCGCCGAACGCCATCGAGTACTGCATTGCCGCCCATCGGTCGCGCGAGAACGGTCATGCGCTCGCGCTACGCGCGCTCGGTCTCTCGCCGCTGCTCGATCTCGACCTGCGCTTGGGCGAGGCCAGCGGTGCGGCGCTCGCGTTTCCGTTGATCGAGGCGGCGGCGCGGATGGTGTGCGAGATGAAGACCTTTGCCGAAGCCGGCGTCGCCACCGCGCACGAGCCGATCGAAGCGTGAGCGGCGCGCTTCGCGCGCTCGCAGCCGCCTTCGGATACTTCTCGATTCTGCCGTCACGCGCGCGGTCCGCACCGAATCCGGCGGCCTTTGCGCTGCTTCCGATCGTCGGCGTCGTGCTGGGCGTCTTGGCGGCGAGCATCGGCCTGCTCGGTGCGCGCGTGCTGCACGGCGAGTGGCGGATCGCGCTGGCGCTCGTCGCCATGCTGGTGCTGACCGGTGCGCTGCATCTCGACGGCTACCTCGACTGCGCCGACGCGATCTGCGCGAGCGTTCCGCCGGAACGGCGCCGCGCAATTCTGCGCGATCCGCATCACGGGAGCTATGCGCTGGCGGCGCTCGCGATCCTGATCGTGCTCTGGCTGGTCGCGTTGGCCGGCATCCCACCCGCGCGGTTCGTCGTCGCGCTGGCGTTCGCGGCCGGTGCGGGACGCATCGCGGTCGTTCCCCTCGCGTGGATCTTCCCGGCCACGACCGCCAGCACCGCCGGCGCAATCGCAGGTGCGCCGCCGCCGTTGCTCGCCGCGCTCTCGCTGGCGGTCGTCGTCGCGAGTGGTTGGCTGGTCGCGCCGCTGGTGCCGCTCGCGCTGGTGCCGCTGGCGGTCGTGGCGCTCGGCGGGGCGGCCGTCGCGCGCCGCCGGCTCGGCGCGGTGAGCGGCGACGTGTACGGTGCGCTGATCTCCATCCTCGAGGTCGGCGCGCTCGCGCTGGTACCGCTGTTGCTTCGCGGTTAGCCGCCCGGGCGCCGCGCGCCCGGGTGCGACCGTAGCGCTACTCGCCCTGCGCCAGCGAGTAGCCGCGCTCGCCGTTGAACGTGTAGAGTCCCTCGGTTTTAATGACGTCGAACCCGGCGCGCTCGGCCGCCTCGAGCAGCCGCACGACGTGCGCCGAGGTGAACAACTCGCCGTCGCCCTCGAAGCGGCACGACCAGTGATCGCTCCAGTAGGTATCGGGATTGCCGTTCGGCCACACTTTGGTTCCGCGGTTACTGATGACCGTGAGCTTGGCGCCACGGACGCCGAACTGTTGCATCAAGGCGGCGATCTGGTCCGGGTTGCCGTCGCGGCGATCGATGAAGATGTCGACGCCCACGCGCACCTTCATCGGCGGTTTTCCGGCCGGCCGGATCGCCAGGTTGAGATGCGCGTTGGCGGCGTACTCGGCGGGCTTAAGCGACTGCGGCCGCTGGCCGAGGCGCGCAATCACGGCGTCGGCAAACTCGCGCGTGCCGACCTTCTCGCGCGAGACGCCGGCCTTGAAGATGTCGTAGGTATGCACGCCGTCTTCGATCGTCTTCAGCCAGGCGTTGTGGGCGCGCTCGGCGGCGTCGCCCTGACCGATATGCACCAGCATCAAGAGCGCGCCGTGCAGCAGGCCCGAGGGATTGGCCAAGTTCTGACCGGCGCGCCGCGGCGCCGAGCCGTGAATCGCCTCGAACATCGAGCAGTGGTCGCCGATGTTGGCCGAGCCGGCCAGACCCACCGAACCGGTGATCTGCGCGGCGACGTCGGAGAGCACGTCGCCGTAGAGATTCGGCATCACGATGACGTCGAATGCTTCGGGGGTATCCGCCAGCTTGGCCGCACCGATGTCGACGATCCAGTGCTCGTGTGCGATCTCCGGATATTCCAGCGCGATCTCTTCGAAGGTGCGATGGAAGAGGCCGTCGGTAATCTTCATGATGTTGTCTTTGGTGAAGCACGTCACTTTCTTGCGCTTGTTGACGCGCGCGTATTCGAAAGCGTAGCGGATGATGCGCTTGCTGCCCGGCCGCGAAATCAGCTTGAGGCACTGCGCCACCTGATTGGTTTGCCGATGCTCGATGCCGCCGTAGACGTCTTCCTCGTTCTCGCGCACGATCACGATGTCCATGTTCGGATGTTTGGTGGCAACGTACGGATGCAGCGACGCACATGGGCGCACGTTGGCGTACATGCCCAGTGTCTTTCGAACGGTGACGTTGAGGCTCTTGAAGCCGCCGCCTTGCGGGGTGGTGATCGGCGCTTTGAGGAAAACCTTGGTACGCCGCAGCGAGTCCCAGGACGCCGGTTCGATGCCGTTGCTCAACCCGCGATTGTAGACCGATTCGCCGATTTCGATCCGTTCGAGGTCGAGTTGCGCGCCGGCTTCGGTGATGATGCGCAGGGTTGCGTCCATGATTTCTGGCCCGATGCCGTCGCCGTAGGCGACGGTGATCGGCGTCTTGGTCGTTGGCGGGGGAGTCACGGTGGTGCGGTCTCCTTTGTGCGAATGCTTGGCGAGCTTAGAGCGACCAGTCTTGGGCATTCCAGCCCTCGCTGATCCCGTTGGGGGTAAAGTGCTTGAGCGCGGCGACCTTTGCATAGCGCAGGCGCTGATAGTACACGAACGCCATCGGCGCATCGCGCAGCAAAAGCCGTTCGATGCGGTGATAGAGCACCGCGCGTTTGGCGCGATCGAAGGTGCTCAGCGCGCGGCGTTGGAGTGCATCCATTTGGGCCGAACAGTATCGCGTGATGTTGTTGCCGTTGGGCGGGCGCTCCGAGCAGAGCCACTGCGACGAGTTGTCGGGATCGCCGCCGGAAACCCATGCGTAGACGGCGATGTCGAACTTGCCGCCGTTGAGAATGCCGCCGCTCTGGGCATCGGCGTAGTAGAGCGCATAGTCGTAGCTCTTGAGCTGGAGCGAGACCCCGAGCGCGCGGTACATTTGCTGGGCCTGCTCGGCCAGCGCCCGGCTGAGTTGGCTGCCCTGCCCGTAGGCAAGCTGAAGCGCGAGTTGGCGGCCGTCCTTGGTGCGGATGCCGTCCGGGCCGACCTTCCAGCCGTCGGCGTCGAGCATCGCCTTGGCCCGCGCGAGGTCGTACGGCACCGGTCGTAAGCGCGCGTCGTAGGCCCAGTAAAACGGCGAGAGATCGGCGACTGCCGGCGTCGCGGTACCGTGGCTGAGGTCGCGCGTGATCAACGCACGGTTCAAACCGAGAACCAGTGCCCGGCGCACGCGAACGTCGTCGAGCGGCGCTCGCGCAGTGTTGAACGCAAGCGCCGTGTAGACCGGCGTATCGACCAACTGACCGACGATACCGGGCGCCCGGCTGAGGTTGGCGTAGGCCGGCGCATCGATTTCGATCGCCAGATCGACGTCGTGCGCGAGCATCTGGGCCTGGACGGTGTTGTCGTCGGGAATGATCAGCAGCGTGAGCGTCTGGAGCTTCGGGACTCCGCGGAAGTAGTGCGGGTTGGCGCGTAGGATGATGCGGTCGCCGCGCATCCAGCGTACGAACGTGAACGGACCGGTCCCCACCGGATTTGCGTCGAACGGAATGTGGTTGAGGTTGGGATACCGTGCCAGCAGATGCGCCGGCAGGATGCGGTAGGGTGAATCGCTCTCGCCGAAAATGGTATCGACGGCCGGGGCAAACCGGCGCTTCATGTGCAACACGACCGTGTACGGATCGGGCGTGTCGATCGAGGCGATCTCGTCGTACCCGTGACGCGTGACGACGTTGTTGGCGGGATTCATGATCGCTTGCCAGGTGAACTTCACGTCGCGGCTGGTGAACGGCGCGCCATCCGACCAGGTGACGCCGTGTCGCAGGTGATAGGTGATGGTCAGGCCGTTGCGGCTGATCCCGCCGTTGGCACGGGTCGGGACGACCGCCGCCAAGTCGGGCACTTCCTGATGTTTGGCGTTCAGGGTGACGAGTTCGTCGAACATCAGGCCGTCGATGAAGCTCTCGATGGTGTTCTGTTTCAGGATCGGATTGAGCTGCGTCGGCGTGATGTTCACGGCGATGCGAAGGTTATGGGTGTCGACGACGGCGGCGGTCCCGCCCTTGCTACAGGCGCTCGCGCACAGCAACAGGAGAACGCTTGCAATCACGGCTGCGCCGCAGCGGATCATCGGGGAGACCTCCAGTTCGTCGGAAAGGGAAGGAGACGCTAAGAACTCACCAGCCGGAACTTCGCGTACATAAACGGATAGTCGTCGTAAAACCAGTTGCGGAAGGAGCGGCGAATCAGTTCGACGGCCGTCACCGGCGAGGCGCCTTTCATGACGTAATGCCGCCCGTCGAAGAAGTCGGCCGAGTACTGCGGATACGACGCCATCGGCGTAAACCCCGGGAACGGTGCGAACGGAGTGGCCGTCCACTCCCAACCGTTGCCGATCAGATCGGCGACACCCCAGGCGCTCTGCCCGGCCGGGTGTGCATCGACCGGTTCGGGGTCGAATCGCTGAAAATCGAAGTTCCCGTGCTCGGGCCCGGGTGGCCGGTCGCCCCAAGGAAAGGGGCGCTCCAGGTTGGCCGGCGACCCAAAGGCGGCCCGATGGTACTCGCTCTCGCTGGGGAGCCGGCGCCCGGCCCAACGCGCGTAGGCCGTGGCCTGTTGGTGGCTCACGTAGACCGGCCACGACCCGGGCAGCGGTAACTCCTCGAATGCGCCGCGCAGGCGCCATGCGCCGTCGCGCTCGATCCAGAACGGCGGCGGCGGTCCACCCGCGGCGACGAATCGCTGCCAATCGGCATTCGTGACCGGGTAGCGCTCGATCGCGAACGCCGGCACCGCGACCTCGTGGCGCTCAAACTCGTTGTCCCACCCGAACGGCGCGTCGTCGTCAGCGCCAAGCGTGGCTACTCCGGCGGGGATCGCGATCGGCGCGCTCGGCGCAATCGCCGCGTCGCGGTGGTCCTGTTCCACGCGACGTTTCTGCGCCGGCTCGAGCTGATGGATGATGTACGTGAGCGTTTCGTGGTGCATCGGCTCGTGTTCGAGGATCGTCCAGGCGGACTGCGCGTGCCACATGCGGGGCTGCGCGTCGTCGCGTAGCGGCGCGTGCGCCAACGCATCGAGCACCCGCACGTCGCACGCATCGGCAAATGCCCGCACCGCGCTGCGCGTCGGCCAGTCGTTGCGCGTGTGCTCGGCCGCGGCGGCCGGCGACGCCGGATCGATACCGCGTTCGAACAGGCGCTCCAGACGGGCGTCGAGCGGCGGTTCGCCGAGTGCGCGCTCGTTGAGCGTGAGGTAGCTGAACGCCGGAAGGTGGCCCTCGTAGAAGATGAACGGATGCCGCAGCGGAATCGGGCGGCAATCGAACGCTTCGGGCGCCACGAGTTCGAAGAGCCGGGCCGAACGCGCGCGATTGCGCCGGTACCAGTCGAGCATGCGGGAGCGGTCGAGCCCGGCGCCGACGACGGTGGTCACGGCGCGCTCACCCGGTCGGCGCCGAGGGCATACGTTCGTGCAGAAAGCGCGCCAGGTCGGGCGCGGCCAAGGCCGGCGAAATCACGTATCCCTGCACGACGTCGCAGCCCTGCGCCGTGAGGAAGTCGAGCTGCTCGCGCGTTTCGACGCCCTCGGCGATCACCTCCAAATCGAGGTTGTGCGCCATGCCGATGATGGTGTTGACGATGGTCTCGTCGCCGCTCGTTCGACCGATGCCGTGAACGAATGACGCATCGACTTTGAGGACGTCCAGCTCGAACTGTCGCAAGTAGGAGAGCGACGAGTAGCCGGTGCCGAAGTCGTCGACCGCGATGCGGATGCCGCTTGCGGCCAGCTCGCGTAAGATCGAGGCGGTTTGAGCGGCATCGTCCATCGCGATGCTTTCGGTGATCTCGACCTCCAGCAACGACGGATGGATGCGTGCCGCCTGGAGCGCATTCAAGATGCCTTGGCGTAGCGTGCGCTCGTGGAACTGGCGCGCCGACAGGTTCACCGCCAGGCGTAGCTGACCGAACTCGCGTTGCCACCCGGCCACGGTGTCGAGTGCGGTGGCGAGTACCCACTCGCCGAGTGCGACGATCAATCCTGAAATCTCGGCGCTCGGAATGAAGTGGTTCGGAAGGATCAGCCCGCTTTTGGGATGATTCCAGCGCACCAGCGCTTCGACGCTGACGATGCGGCCGGTACGCAGATCGAACTGCGGCTGATAGTGGACGGTAAACTCTTCGCGTTCGAGCGCCTGGCGCAGCAGTTTCTCTTGCGAGAGCCGCAGGTGAATCGGCGCTTCGAGCGTGGGATCGTAGAAGTAGTAGCCGTTGCGGCCGCGATCCTTGGCGCGCGACATTGCGATGTCGGCGTTTTTGACCAGCGCTTGCTCGTCGCGTCCGTCCTCCGGGTACATCGCTATACCGATGCTGGCCGAGATGAACTGTTCGTAATCGTCCAGCGCGAACGGTTCGCCCAGTACGGCGAGCGCGCGTTCGGCTGCCTGGCGAGCATCGGCGTTCTCGATGACGTCGGTGAGCAGCAGCACGAACTCGTCGCTGCCGACGCGGGCGATCGAGGTCTTCCCGAACGCCTCGGTCAGCCGCAGCGCGACCGATCGCAATAACACGTCGCCCCGCGCGTGTCCGAGGGTATCGTTGACGTCCTTGAAGCGGTCTAAGTCGATGAAGAGCAGCGCGAAACGTGAGAGCCGCGACTGCGCGACTTCGATCGCGTCGCGAACCCGTTCGGCCAGCATCGTGCGGTTGGGCAGGCCGGTGAGCGGATCGTAGTAGGCCAGCGTGCGCAGGCGCTCGCGTTGCAACTCGGCGCGGCGTTCGGCCTCGCGGCGCTCGGTGATGTCCTGGAAAACCGCGTAGATACCGACCACCTTCCCGGAGGAAAACTGCGGGATGACGGTGCCGTTGACCTCGATCGCGCGCCCGGCACCGTTGACGGTCGCAAACGTGAGCGTCGCCGGCGTTCCCGAGACCGCGCTCACGAACGCCTCGCGTGCCAGCTCGGCGTTGGTGTGGCCGAGAAACTCGGCAAAGTTGCGCCCCACGATCTGGTCGCGCCGCAGGCCGGAGACGCGCTCGGAGGCGTCGTTGCAGGCAAGCATCGTGCCCTCGAGGTCGAGGGCCAAGACCGGATCGGGATTGTGGTCGAAGAGCGAGCGCAGCCGCGCTTCGCTCTCGAGCAGCGCGGTGTCTTGCGACGCGATCCGGCGCTGGATCTCTTTCTTTTCGGTCTCGTCGCGGACAATACAGAAGACACCCTCGACGACGCCCTCGCGGAGCATCGGCACCGAGGTAATATAGATCTGCAGGCGGCGACCGGTAAAGGTGTGCGCGCGCGATCGATACGCGACGGTCTCACCGGCGAGGGCGCGATCGAAGTAGCTTTGATGACGCGGCAGATCTTCGGCGTCGAGCCAGTCGCGGAAATGATGACCGACGACGTTCTCGCGCGTGTTGTGCGCGCCGAACTGCAGTATTGCCTGGTTTGCATCGAGCACTCGGCCGTCACGGTCGAGCAGGAAGATGGCATCGGGATTGTGGTCGAACAGGGCGCGCATGCGCTCCTCCCCCGCACTCGCCGGGGGCCGCGCCTCGATGCTCACCGCCGGCGCGCTCGGGTCCCCGTCGCGCTCATAGCGTTCCTCGCTTTTCCTGTTCGCGTTCGATCGAAACGAAGAGTGCCTTGAAGTTCCCCTTACCGAACGAGAGGCTGCCCTTACGCTGGATGATCTCGAAGAAGAGCGTGGGGCGATCTTGGAGCGGCTTGGTGAATATCTGCAGCATGTAGCCGAGGTCGTCGCGATCGACCAGGATCCGCAACTTGCGTAGGATCGCAATCTCTTCGTCGATCGGCCCGACGCGCTCGGCCAGATCGTCGTAGTAGGAGTCGGGGGTATCCAGAAACTCGACGCCGTTGGCTTGCAGCGCCTCGATCGTCGCCACGATGTCGTCGGTGCGAATCGCCATGTGCTGAACGCCCGCGCCGCGATAAAAGTCCAGGTACTCCTCGATCTGCGACTTCTTTTTGCCCTGGGCGGGTTCGTTGATCGGAAACTTGACGCGATGGCGCGGGTCGGTCATCACCTTCGAGCGCAGCGACGTATATTCGGTCGAGATGTCCTTGTCGTCGAACGAGACCAGTTGCGAAAAACCGAAAACGCGGGCGTAAAAGTCACCCCATGCGTCCATTTCGCCCCAGCCGACGTTGCCGACGCAGTGATCGATGAACTGCAGTCCGGGCTTGCGTGCTGCGGCGAGGACCTTCGGCGCGGCCACGAACCCCGGCGCGAAGACGCCGCGATAGCCGTCGCGCTGCACGAAGGTGTGAACGGTGTCGCCGTAGGTCGCGATCGTCGCGGTCAGCAAGCGGCCGTGCGCGTCGTCGGCCGGCGCCGGCGGCCGGATCGAACGTGCGCCGCCGGCGACGGCCATCGCATAGGCGGCCGCAACGTCGTCGACGACGATGGCAATGTCCTTGACCCCGTCGCCGTGCAGGGCTACGTGCTCCGCGATTGGATCGCCGGGCACCAGACTGGAGGTCAGCACGAAGCGCAGCTTATTCTGCTGCAGCAGGTAGCTGGCGCGTCCGCTCACGCCGGTCTCGGGTCCGGCGTAGGCGACCTGCTCGAAGCCAAACGCCGACATGTAGTAGTGCGCGGCTTGCTTGGCGTTCCCGACGTAGAACTCGACGTAGTCCCAATCGATATGGGCGAGCGGATTGCTGGTGGCTTCGGTCGCGGTGCTCATCGTGCAGCCTTGGCGAACCGGGGAAAGGGCCCCTGTTGGCGCGCCCGCGAACCCAGCCGGCGTATGACCGTCTCGCAGCGCTCGGTCGCCGATGCGGCCTTCGGTGCCCTCGTCGATTACGCCGGACTCTTTCCGCCGGCCGCCTTGAGCATGCATGCCGCAGCCGAGGCGTATGCCGCGGCGCGCGCCGGTGCGCATGCCTGGATGCTCGGTCGCTTCATCGTGCCGGCATCGCGCCTCGACGAGCTTGCCGCCGTCGAACCGGCTCCGTCGCCGGAACGCTCGGTGATCTTGGATGCCGATCGCGACCCGCGCGGGTGGTTCGACGCGATCGGCGCAACCATCGCCGGGGTAGCGGCGCGCCGCGACCGTCCGATCGGGGCGCTCGAAGTCGCCTTGCCCGCGTTGCTGAGCCGGCGCGATAGCTACGATGCCGCCGTCGGCCAACTGCGCGCGTTGCTCGATCGCGCCGCCTTGGGCGCGCTTCCGATCTACGTCGAAGCCCCGCGCACGCCGGCCTGGCTGGATGGACTCGAGGGTTACATGCAGGTGCTCCGCCGCTACGGCTTTGGCGCCAAGCTGCGCTGCGGTGGGCTCGACGCAGCCGCGTTTCCGAGCATCGACGAGGTGGCGGCCTTCGTGACGGCGGCCGCCACCGAAGGCGTGCGCTACAAAGCCACCGCCGGCCTGCACCATCCCGTGCGCCATCACGATGCGACGCTCGATCTCCCGATGCACGGATTTCTGAACATCCTGATCGCGGCGCTGCTCGCCGCGACTGGTGACGCCGGCGACGTACGCGCGGTGCTCGCCGAAGACGACGCGCGCGCCTTCGTCTTCGCAGCGACCGAACTGCGCTGGCGCGGGCATCGCTTTTCGGCTGCCGACGTGGCGCGGGTACGCCGTGATGCGTTCGTGGCGTACGGAAGCTGCAGTTTCGCCGAGCCGGTCGACGACCTGGTCGCCTTGGGTGCCATTGCACCGTGACGCGCGAACGGTGGGGCGATCCCAACGACGCCGCGCTGACGTCGTGGGTCCCGCTCGACGCGGCCGGCGACTTTCCCGTGCAGAACTTGCCGCTGGGCGTCTTTGAAGGCACCGGCGGGGCGCGCATCGGTGCGGCGATCGGCGATCGCATCGTCGACCTGCGCGCGGCTTCCGAAGCCGGACTGCTGGATGGCATCGCCGATCCCGCGGCGCTGCGCGCGGCGACGCTCAACGCACTCTTCGCGGCCGGGCGCCCTGCGCTGACGCGACTGCGCGCGCGGCTTTCGGCGCTGCTGCGCAGCGACGGCGATCCGGCGCTGCACGCCCTGGGCGACGCGCTGCTGGTCGATCGCTCCCAGGCGCGCATGCAGGTTCCGCTGGCGATCGGCGACTACGTCGATTTCTATTCGTCGCTCGAGCATGCCACCAACCTCGGACGGATCTTTCGCCCCGACGGCGAGCCGCTGTTGCCCAACTGGCGCTGGATTCCGATCGGCTACCACGGTCGCGCCGGAAGCGTGGCGATCGATGGAACGCCGGTCCGGCGCCCATGCGGTCAGCGCAAGGCGCCCGATGCCGCCGCGCCGACCTTCGGTCCGAGCGCGATGCTCGACATCGAACTCGAGATGGGCTTCTTTGCGGCCGGCGGCAATCGCTTGGGCGAACCGATCGCGGCCGCCGCAGCCGAGGCGCAGATTGGCGGGTTCGTGCTGGTCAACGACTGGAGCGCGCGCGACGTTCAGGCATGGGAGTATCAGCCGCTCGGCCCGTTCCTCGGCAAGTCGTTCCTCACGACGATTTCTCCCTGGGTTGTGAGTCTCGACGCGCTCGAGCCGTTTCGCGTGGCCGGACCGCTGCAGGAGCCGCCGCCGCTGGGATATCTGCAGGCGCCCGGACCGCACGGCTTTTCGATCGAACTGGCGGTGACGCTGCAGAGTGCGGCGATGCGCGCGGCGGGAGTCGCGCCGGCGACGATCGCCCGCGGGAACTTCGCGGGGATGTACTGGAGTGCCGCACAGCAACTCGCGCATGCTAGCTCCAACGGCGCACGCGTGCGTCCCGGCGATCTCTTTGCCTCGGGAACCATCTCGGGAAGTACGCCCGACTCCTACGGAAGCTTGATCGAGCTGACCTGGCGCGGAACGCGCCCGCTCGTTCTTCCCAGCGGCGAGCAGCGCCGCTTTCTCGAGGATGGCGACGACGTCGCACTGCACGCGTGGTGCGAGAAGCCGGGTGCGGCGCGAATCGGGTTCGGCCTGGCGCGCGGGCGGGTCGAGCCGGCCGGGGCGGCTTAGCCGGCCGGAACCTCGATCCACGAGCGGAAGTAGCTCGGCTCTTCGCACGCCGTTCCGGCCGAACCGATCTGCAGCGGTGCAAAGGTGTCGATCATCACGGCGATTTCGTCGGTCGAGGTCTTGCCCAGACTCGACTCGACGGCTCCCGGCTGCGGTCCGTGCGGCGCGCCGGCGGCATGCAGGGTGATCGAACCCTCCTCCACGCCGCGGCGGCTCATGAAGTTGCCGCTCACGTAGTAGAGTACTTCGTCGCAGTCGACGCTGGAGTGATTGTAGGGAACCGGGATCGCGAGCGGATGATAGTCGAACATCCGCGGTACGAACGCGCAAAAGGCGGCGCCGGGGGCCTCGAATACGGCATGTGCTGGCGGCGGCTGATGCAGCTTTCCGGTGATCGGGGCGAACTCGTCGAGATTGAAGGCGTACGGGTAGCAGTAGCCGTCCCACCCGATCACGTCGCAAGGGTGATTCTGCACCACGTACACGGCGCTGCGTCCCCCATTGGTGACCAGCACCTCGTACTCACCCGGCGCGTCGACCGGTGCCTTGAGCACCGGAACGCGAAAGTCGCGCTCGTAGTACGGCGCGTGCTCCTCCAACTGGCCGAACTCGTTGCGATACTTGCGCGGAATCGTCACGCTGCCCGACGATGCGTAGACGAGCATCCGGGTCGCGGACGAGGGCAGGACGCGATAGGTTGTGCCGGTCGGGATCACGAGGTAGTCGTGCGCCCGGTACGCGAGATCGCCGAACGGCGTTTCGATCGTTCCGGCGCCGCGATGCACGAAGATCAGCTCGTCGCCGCCGGTGTTGCGGTAAAAGGCGGTCATCGGGCGGTCGGCGTCGGCGACGGCGATCGTGACGTCGGCATTGCCCAAAATCGTACGGCGTGCGGCGATTGCGTCGCCGCCCCCGCTCAGGGTCTGCGTTTTGAAGTGCCGGTTGCGTAGTGGATCGTTGGCGACCAGCGGCTCGACCGCACGTTGCCAGGGCCGCACCTCGAGCGTTGCGGTTGGGGGGCGCAGGTGGTAGAGCAGCGAGTAGACGCTCTCGAAGCCCTTGGTCGAAAACAACTCTTCGGCGTAGAGGCCGCCGTCGGGGCGGCGAAACTGAATGTGGCGCTTGTGCGGCAACGCGCCGGCGCGAACGTAGGACGGCATCAGCCGGCGCGCTCCGCCGCGCGTTCGGTGGCGGCGAATCCGACGCGTTTGTGCGAGCCGTCGCAGAACGGCTTGCTTTCGGAATGACCGCAGCGACAGAGCGCTGCCGTGGCGCCCTCCAGCACGTAGGCGTTGCCGTCGCAGTCGGTGAGGGTCAGGTCGCCGGTGACCAAGTAAGGCCCGCTTTCGCGCACTTTGATGTGTGTTGCTGCCATGGCGTCGCCTTCGACGCGTACCGCGGCGCTTCCGGTTCTCAGGGCGTCCCGGCCACTCCGATCAGGGTTGCGCTCGCCAACACGTGGCCGTCGATCGCGCGTCGCAGCGTACGCGCGTCCATGCTTGCGGTGGTACGAACGTGCGCGAGATCGAGCGCGTAGAGCGTAAATGCATAGTGGTGCGCCGGTCCGGGGGGCGGGCACGGGCCGACGTACCCATGCCGACCGCTCGAACCCGCTCCCAGCTCGGCGCGCGCGAGCCGGGCGCCGGCCGGCAGCGCACGCGTCGCGGCCGGCAGATCGTAGACGACCCAGTGGTAGAAGCCGCCGGGAAGCGGGGCGTCGGGATCGTGCAGGATCAGCGCGAAGCTGCGCGTTCCGACCGGAACGTGGCTCCAGTGCAGTTCGGGCGAGCGCGCCGAACCGCCGCAGCGCACCGCCAACACGGCGCGCGGGAGTCGCGCGCCGGCGACGAACGACGAGCTTGCGAGGTGTAACGGCGCGGCCGCGATCACGACGGCGGCGAACAGCGCGATCACCGCGATCCTCCCGGCAGCGGCGTTGCGGCCGTTCGGATGCCGAGTTCGGCGAAGAACGCGTCCGGGCTCATCGGGCGCCCCAGAAAGCGGCGCACCTCGACGTCGGGTTCGTAGGTGCGCGCCGGCGCGAGGATGTCGTCGCGATAGCGCAGCCCGACCGACGGATCGAGCAGATGCGGCCCGGCGAACGCCGTAAAGAGGTCGGCCGCATAGACCTTTGCCCACGGGTACGCATACAGGCCGGCATCGTAGCCGGCCATCATGTGCGCGAATGCGACCTGCGGATAGGTCCCCGGGACGTAGAGCAACGGCAGCATCTTGGCGCTGGTGGCAGCCCATACCGCGGTGGTGTCGACGTCCGGTCCCATCGAGTGGTACTGCAGGTCGATCGTTGCCAGCGTGACGAGCCGGTCGGTCTCGTACGCGTCGGTGATCGAGCGCGATGCAACCAACTTGGCGATCAGCGCGTTGGGCAGCGCTTCGCCGGTCCTCCAGTTTCCGCTGATGCGCCGGAGAATCGCGGGCTGCCAGGCGAAGTTTTCGAGCATCTGCGATGGCGCCTCGACGAAGTCTTCGCGAAACCCGTCGCTCAGCGTCTCGTACGGCGCGGTCGCCAACAGCGCGGCCATGTCGTGACCGAACTCGTGGAAGAAGTCGACCACGTCGCCGTGCGTGAGCAACGACGGCTCACCGTGTTCGGGGGCCGGCCAGTTGCCGACGATCGCGGCGACCGGGACCCGCGACGCCCCGACGGTGCGAACCGGGAGAATCGGGACGTTTTCGAAGTGCCCGAACTTCCCCGGGCGCGGATAGAGATCGAAGTAGGTGATGCCGAGCAGACGTTGCGTTTGCGCGTCGGTGACGCGATATTCCAGCACGCCCGGCGCCCAGACGTGCGGATGCGCGACGCGCGCGAAGTCGACCCCGAGCAGAACGTGAAAGACGTCGAGGATGCGCGCAATCGTGGGACCGGCCGGAAAGTACTGCCGAATCGCATCTTCGTTGACGCCGTCGGCGCGCTCGAGGAGCGTCTCGCCACGCTGCACGTCCCACGGTTGCAGGGTGGCGTTTGGATCGTTCTCGTCGCGCCGGATCGCCGCGCGCATCGCGCCGATCTCTTCGGCGACGGCCGGGTGCAGCGCGGCGTGAAGATCGCGCAAAAACTTCTGCGCGCGCGGCAACGTGCCGACCATCCGATTCGCAAGACGGTAGTCCGCCCAACTCTCGTAGCCGTAGATGTGCGCGAGACGATCGCGGATGGCGATTGCGCGCTGGAAGATCGGTACGTTGGCTTTGGCGGCGCGGCGCTCGTAGACCAGATAGTACGACTTTCGCGCGCTTGGGTCGACGGCGTCGTGGAGAAACCAGAGCGTGCTCTCGTTGACGGGAACGACGTATGCGCCGTTCCGTTGGCGATAGCCGCGCCGTAGGTCGGCCGGAATGCCGCGCATCGCAGCGCGGTTGAAGGTCACGCTCGAGCGGTCGTTGGCGAGATTTTCCCCGAAGCGCGTTTCGAGTGCGTTGAGTTCGCCTTGCAGCGCGACGCTTTCGCGCCGGGCCGCGGGGGTCAAACCGGCGCCGGCGCGACGCATCGCGACCAGCCAGAGTTGCGTGAGCTTGCGGTCGTACACGTCGCGCGCGGTGTGCGTGCGCGCGGCCGCCTTCACGGCCGCATACAGGCCGGGTCGAGCGTCGAGCTTGGCGAGCGCATCGGCGAAGCGAGTCGCGCAGGCGTTCGCGGCGTCGCGTACCGCCGCGTCACTCGAGACGATCGCGAGGAAGGTCGGCGCGGCCAATGCATCGGAGGCATCGGCGGTCGCGTTCTCGAGCGCGAGCACGGTGTTCGCGAAGGTTCGCCGGCCGGGCAACGCCCCGATCCGCTCGGTCCGAGCGCTCAGGGTTGCCAGCGTCCGCCGGCAGGTCGTCGCGATAGCGTGCGGCGTGAAGGACCAGGTGAGTGCCAGGGCGGGAAGCATGCCGCCTGGGTTTGCGTCGCGGATGCGGGGTTCCCGGCAGTAGGTGGCTGGCGGCCCGTGGTATCATCCTCGGGCCACGACGGAGGTTGGGCGTCACGCGGCGTAACCGCGTGAACCCCGCCAGGACCGGAAGGTAGCAACGGTAAGCGTGTCCTTACGGGTGCCGTGACCCACCTGACTTCCGCCGTGGTACCGAAAGACCGAGCCGAAGGAACGTTGTGAGCATCATTCTTGAGCAGGCGAGCGCGATTGCCGTCGCGGCGGCCGTGCTGGCGGTTGGGGTATACCACGCAGCGGTCGTCGCACCGCGTCTGCGGCGCGCGAGCGCGCGCTTGGACGTTCAGGATGGGTTGATCGGCGGCGACGCCGGAGCCGCAGCCGGGCGGCTGGCGGCGCTAGAGGCCGCCCAGCACGACCTGGCCCACGCAGCCAACCGGGCGAGCGCCCGGCTCGACGAACTCGAACGGCTCGCGCGCGTCGATCTCTCGCGCTGCGGCTTCGTACGGTATGACGCCTACGACGATACCGGGTCGAACCTTTCGTACGCCCTGGCGTTGCTCAATCGTAGCGGCGATGGGGTGGTGATCACGAGCATCTACTCGCGAAGCGATACGCGCACCTACGGCAAGGCCGTTCAGGCGTTCGCGCCGGTTGCCAACGCATCGGAAGAAGAACTCGCCGCCATCGCGCTGGCTCGCGACCCCGCGCCGGCCTCGGCCGCGTCCGCCTGAGACGACCGACTTTCGGTTCGCTCGCTTGCCGCGGAAGAAGAGGTAGCTATCCAGCGTCACGGGCACAAGAGGGGGAATGGCCCGCGCAGATACTTAGTCCGCTAAGTAACACTGCGCGCGCGCGCCGTGACGCCGCACGTCGGGGCCGCGGAAGGGGGCTGGAGCCCGCACGGCGGAACAGAGCGGTCCCAACCGGAGGGTTGCGCAGGCCGCGGCTCGGTAGGCTGCCGCGTGCGAGCGTAGCCTGCTGCAACGGTGCGCGCCCAGACGGCTAGGCCGTCGCGTTCGCGCCGGTAGTCAACGAATCGATAATAGAAGAAACGCCTCGCACTCGGCGCGGCGCGCGAACCCGCAACATATGATCAACGATCGTTATTACGTCAAAATCGTTCCGCAGAAGGGCGACACCGTCCACCGCTTCCACGTGCGCCGCCGCCACGTCTGGACGGCGCTCGGGATGCTCGCGGCAATCGTGTTCGGCTGCGTGCTCTTTGGGGCGCTACAGGTTGGCCACGCGCGCGCCCAGGTCGCGGCGCTGCGCGCGCAGACCCTTACCCAGCGCAAGACCCTCGAAGGCATCGATCGGCAGACCGACGTGCTGCGCCGTCAGTTGCAGGCGGTGCAGAAGCAGAATACCGAGATCAAAGCGCTGATCGGCGTTCCGACACACGCCGCGCGGGCCAACGCCAAGCTCACCTCGTGGGTGCGCACCGGCCCGATGCTGCGCAAGGTCGAAGCGCGGGTCGCGGTGTTGGCACGGGCCTCGCAGGTCACGGTTCACGATGCCGACAGCATGAAGACCCTTGCGATGCGCGTCCTCAACATGGCGCACCTCCGCTCGCTCGCGCGCGCGCGCCTGGTCGCAGCCATCCCCTCGATCGATCCGGTCGCCGGCGCCGCCGTGATCGGATGCTTTTGCTACCGCACCTATCCCGACGTCGAGTTTCACGAAGGCGTCGACCTCGGCGCCGACTACGGCGACCCGGTTCGCGCTGCCGCCGCCGGAACCGTCGTCGCCGCCGGCTGGGACGGCGGTTACGGCATCAAGATCGATATCGACCACGGCAACGGTTACCACACCTGGTACGCACACCTCTCGAAGGTCGACGTGAGCGTCGGCGAGCACGTCTACAAGGGCGAGAAGATCGCGCGCGTCGGCGCCACCGGGTTTGCGACCGGGCCGCATCTGCACTATCAGATCATGTATCAGGGAACGCCGATCAACCCGGCGCCGTTTCTCCACGGCGTCCCGGCAAATGTCCTCGCCGACCTTCCGTAGAAGTCTCGGCCCTTAGCATGAGTTCCCTCCTGTGCCTGATCACCGACGTCGTCAACTGGGCCGTTACCGTCTATACGGTGCTCCTGATCGTCTACGCCGTGGTCTCCTGGATCCCGGACCTGCGCGGGCGATGGGTCGACTACTTGGCCGGATTGATCGAGCCCTTGCTGATGCCGATTCGCCGCGTCATCCCGCCGATCGGCGGCATCGACGTTGCCTTCTTGGTGCTGTTGCTGATCCTGCAGTTGCTGATCCGGCCGCTGGTCGCGCACGCGATGCTGACCAACTGTATTGCGTCGTACTGACGCCGACTCATGAACAAGCCGGCTAGCCCGCACCAGCTCGAAGTCGCGAGCCGGGCGCGCAACTTTTGCATCATCGCGCACATCGATCACGGCAAGACGACGCTTTCCGACCGTCTTCTCGAGATCACGCGCACGGTGGCGACGCGCGATCTCGAAGAGCAGGCGCTGGACGCAATGGACCTCGAGCGCGAGCGCGGCATCACCATTCGGATGCACCCGGTGACGCTGGAATACCGCGCCAAAGACGGCGAGCGCTACCGGCTCAACTTGATCGACACCCCCGGACACGTGGACTTCTCCTATGAGGTCTCACGCTCGCTGGCGGCATGCGAGGGGGCGATCCTGATCATCGATGCGACGCAGGGCATCGAAGCGCAGACGCTGGCCAACTACCATCTCGCACTGGAGCACGACCTGACGATCATCCCGGTGATCAACAAGATCGATCTTCCGGCCGCCGACCCCGAGCGCGTGATGGGCGAGGTCGAAGAGCTGCTGGTCATGGAGCGCAGCGAGTGCATCCTGGCCAGCGCCAAGAACGGCATCGGGATCGAAGATATCTTGGAAGCGATCGTCGCGCGCATTCCGCCGCCCAAGGGGCATCGCGACCACGTGCGGGCGCTGGTCTTCAACGCGCAGTTCGATGCCTATCGCGGCGTCGTTTCGTACGTCCGCATGGTCGACGGCGAGTTGCGAACCGGTAGCCGCTTCATGTCGATGGCGCACCAGCGGGTCTTCGAGTGTACCGAGGTCGGCGTCTTCGTCCCCAACATGCGCGCCGTCGAGCGGCTTGAGGTCGGTGATGTCGGCTACGTGATCGCCAACGTCAAGTCGCTCGGCGACATCGACGTCGGCGACACCCTGACGGCGGCGACCAACCCGGCCCACGTGCCGCTACCGGGCTATCGGAAGGCTGTGCCGATGGTGTACTGCGGGCTCTATCCCAACGAGGGCGCCGAGTACGACGACCTGCGCGACGCGCTCGAGAAACTGAAGCTCAACGATGCCGCGCTGGTATACGAACCGGAGACGTCGGCGGCGCTCGGCTTCGGCTTTCGCTGCGGCTTCCTCGGCTTGCTGCACATGGAGATCCTGCAGGAGCGCCTCGAGCGCGACTATACGCTCGACCTGATCGCCACCTCACCCTCGGTCGTCTTTCGCGTGACCAAGACCGACGGCACCGTGGAGATGGTCGACAATCCATCGAAGCTTCCGGCCGCGAACGTGATCCGTACGATCGAGGAGCCGTACGTCAAATCGACCATGATTGCGCCGCCCGAGTACGTCGGCGCGATCATGGAGATGACGCAGAACCGGCGCGGCGCGCTGCTCAACATGGAGTACCTGCACGACGGGCGCGTGATCTTGACCTACGAAATGCCGCTCATCGAGGTGATCGTCGATTTCTTCGATCAACTCAAGTCGCGCACCAAGGGTTACGCCTCGCTCGACTATGAGATGATCGGTTATCGCGAAGGCGATCTGGTGAAGCTCGAGATTTTGCTCAACGGCGAAGCGGTCGACGCGCTGTCGTTCATCGTGGCGCGCGAACGCGCCGCCGGCCGCGGCAGGGCGCTGACCGAACGGTTGCGCGAACTCATCCCTCGTCAGATGTTCGAGGTGCCGATTCAGGCGGCCATCGGTGGAAAGATCGTCGCGCGAGAGACCGTCAGTGCGGTGCGCAAGAACGTTCTCGCAAAGTGCTACGGCGGCGACATCACCCGTAAGCGCAAGTTGCTCGAAAAGCAGAAGGCCGGCAAAGAGCGGATGAAGCGCGTCGGAAGGGTCGAGTTGCCGCAGGAGGCCTTCATGGCCGTACTGCGTTTGGACGACTAGCGCATGCGCACGTTCGTGGCGACCAAGAATGCCGGAAAGCTGGCGGAAATCCGCGCGATCTTCGCCGGGACGGCAATTGAACCCGAGGTGTTTCTGGGCTATGGCGACGTGCTCGAAGGCGACGACGACTACCTTGAGAACGCTCGGCTCAAGGCGCAAGCGCTGCGCGCGCAGTTGCGCGTTGCCGGAATCGAGGCCGCCGTTCTCGCCGACGACTCGGGTTTGGAAGTCGACGCACTGGGGGGGCGCCCCGGCGTGCTCTCCGCGCGCTACGCCGGCGCCGACGCGTCATGGGATCGCCGGCTCGCGACCCTGCTTGCGGAGCTGCGCGACGTGCCGGACGCGCAGCGTTCGGCACGCTTCGTCTGCGCGATGGTGCTGCTGCTTCCCGACCGCGCGGCGATCGAGACGCTGGGAACCGTGGCGGGCCGGATCGCGTCCGATACCGCGGGACCGAACGGCTTCGGCTACGACCCGATCTTCTGGTACCCACCGCGCGGGTGTACCTTTGCCGCGCTCTCGCCCGACGAGAAGAACGCCCTGAGTCATCGCCGCCGCGCCGCCGACGCCTTACTCGCGCAGTATGCCCGGCACTGAGGTCGCGATCGTCGCCGCCACCGACGACGACGTGAGGGCGGTGGCGAGGCGCCGCGTGCGCGATGCCGGCGCCGTTCGCGAGTACCGGGCGCTGGCCGAGCGCGCCAGCGCCGGAGTCTGGGTCGCCCGCGATGCGTCTACCCCGATCGCGATCGCCTTCGCGCATCGGAGCGACGACGAACTCTTTATCGATGAACTCTTCGTCGAGCCGTCGTTTCGCGGCGGCGGCCTCGGACGCGCGCTCTACGCGCGGATTGCCGGCGCCGAGGAGGATGCCGACCGATCCGCCGTCGTGGACGCGAGCGACCCCGCGGCGCTGGGGTTTGCGCTGCGCTGCGGCCTCGCGGCCGCAACCCCGTTGATGCGCTTCGCCGGCGCCATCCCGCGGGAAGAGCAGCTGGCGCGACTCGCGGCCGGCGCGTATCGGTTTTCGACCGAGCCGCTCGACGTCGGCCTGCACGCCCTCGCGCTCGACGCGCTCGATCGCGCCGTGCGCGGCACCGCGCGTCGCGACGAGCACGCCGCGATGCGGCGCGTCGCCTCCGCGCACGTGCTGCGGTTGGACGACGAGGTTGCCGGCTATGCGTACGTCTGGCCGGACGGGCGCATCGGGCCGCTGGCGGCGTGGTCGCCCTCCTATCTTCCGCCGTTTTTGGCTTTCGCGATGGCCGACCTGGTACGCACCTACGGTGCGTCCTGGTGCAGCGCGCTGATCCCGGGGCCGAACGTGCGCGCGGCGCGAGCGGCGATCGCGTGCGGGCTGCGCATCGCGGTGTCCCGCACGCTGGTACGGAGTGCGGCTTCAGGCGATCCGGCGCGTTACGTCGGCGGCGACGAGCGCCGGTTCTGAGCGTACCGGCGCACGCCGCCGCGCAGGGGCCGTCCGCGGGGTCCGCGCAATATGCAGCCTCGGCCGCATCGCGGGACGTAGCTCAGCTTGGTAGAGCGCTTGCTTTGGGAGCAAGAAGTCGCAGGTTCAAATCCTGTCGTCCCGAGAGCTCGGCGTCGCGCGCCGCGACGTGTCGGTCGGAAGGTGAACGGTGCGCGCGAGCGCAAGCAACGGCCGCGTCGGCCCCCAGCGCCCGTGGTCTAACAGGATAAGGCACGAGTCTTCTAAACTCGAAGATGGGGGTTCGAGTCCCTCCGGGCGCGAACAGGCCTGCCTCGCTGCCCCACGTGGTGATCGTAGCTCAGTTGGTTAGAGCGCCTGACTGTGACTCAGGAGGTCGCCGGTTCGACCCCGGTCGGTCACCCCAGCTTTGCACCCGTCGCGCGCCGCGCGGCGGGTTGCGTATTTTCGCGACGTCGGCGCGCGTGCCGTGCAGGACGCGCCCGCGGCGGCTGCGTAAGTGTAGCCGGCCTGAGCCGTGCGAGCGCCTTTAGCTCAGTCGGTAGAGCAGCGGACTTTTAATCCGTTGGTCCCGGGTTCGAGTCCCGGAGGGCGCACGGAATGCACCGCTAGCTCAATGGTAGAGCAGGTGACTCTTAATCACTTGGTTGGGGGTTCAAGTCCCTCGCGGTGCACCAGTACTTTCGGTCCGAGCCGCGCAGCGCGCTCGGGCCGTGTGCGTTCAGCGCGAAACTCGCTGCCAACCCGGCCGGTAGGTGGAAGCGATGATCGTCACGCCGCCCACCGCACCGCCGCGCGCGCCGGATCCGTACGCGCTCTTCGGCGCGGCCCGGCGCTATTGGGAGACGCAACGCTACCCGCCGCGCATCCGCTACACGGTCGCGGTCCGCGTCGAAGAGGGCGGCAAGCGGCGCATCGAGCGCTACCGTGAAGGCTTGGACGCCACCACCGGTACCGTGTTCGTCGACGCAGTCAGCGACTACGAACGCGCGCATCCGCACGTCCCGCCGCACGGCTTCGGGTTCGACATCCTCGGCCTGCGCATCGGAAAGCCCGAACCACCGGTCGACTTCTTAGGAGTTCCGGTGCTCGCTCCCAACTACGGTTTCGGGATCGGCGTCACGCCGCTCGCGCGTGCGCCACGGCCACCGACGCCGGCCGAGATCGTTGCCGAGGTGCGCGCCGCTTTTCACGATCCGAACCCGCGCGCGACGGCGTCGGCGACGCCCACGCCCCGGCCCGGACCACGCGCAATCGCGCACGTCCTGGCGCGTACGCGCGAGTATCGCATCCGATTCGTCGGTACCGGCGACGTCGGCGGAATACCGGCGGCGCATCTTGCGCTGCATCCCTTGCGCGACCCGGCGCGCTACCGGCTGCGCCAGTTGTGGATCGATCCGCAGACCGGTGCGCCGTTGGCTGCCGTGATTGCGCTCGATTTCGTGCGCGGACCGACGACTGCCGTACCCTGGCGGATTCGCTTCGCGCAGATCGCCGGCGCGACGTACGTCGCGCGCGAGACCGCCCTCGCACCGATGGCGTACCGCGGTCTGGTCTATACGCAAGCCAGCGTGGCCTTCGAGCGGATCCGCGCGGTCGCATCGTTTCCGCGCGATCTCTCGACCTTTCTCCCCGGCGGTGCGCTTCTGGAGGAACCCTAATGAGGAGCGCGTATTGAGGGGGGTCGCCGCCGTGGGCGGGCAAGTGGCGGAACTGGTAGACGCGCTGGATTTAGGTTCCAGTGGGGCAACCCGTCAGAGTTCGAGTCTCTGCTTGCCCAAGGACGCAGCGCCCGCATTTCGGGCGGAAGTAGCTCAGTGGTAGAGCATCGCCTTGCCAAGGCGAGGGTCGCGAGTTCGAATCTCGTCTTCCGCTCCATACTACCCCTTTCGGAAGAGAGACGTTCTGAGCACCTCTACCCTGCATCGCCTCGCCCCCACCCAGGTGGAGCTGGAGATCCCCATCACGCCCGAAGCGATGGCCGAGGCCGAGCTTCGCGCCTTTCGTCGCCTGGTCAAAAGCGTGCGCTTGCCCGGATTTCGACCCGGCAAGGTGCCGCGAAAGGTCTTTGAGGCGACGTACGGCACCGCGGCGATTACCGGTGAGGCGGTCGAAGACGTCGTCCCCGAGGCGTACGCGCTGGCGATGCGCGAGCACGCCCTGCACCCGGTCGAGCGGCCGCACATGGAAATTCTGGAGGAGGTCGAGGGCCGGCCGGTGCGCGTCAAGGCGACCGTCGAGGTGCGCCCCGAGATCGCGCTCGGCGAATATAAAGGAATCGCGGTCGAAGCTCCGCGCACCGTCGTCGGCGACGACGATGTCGAACGCAGTCTGACGGCGCTAGCCAAGGAGCGCGCGACCCTGGTGCCGGTCGATCGTCCGGCCGAGCTGGGCGACGTGGTCACGATCGATTATCGGGGGACCATCGCAGGCGAACCGTTCGAGGGCGGCGAGGCGACCGGGCAGGTTACCGAACTGCTCGAGGAGCGCTTCATTCCAGGTTTCGCGAGCGGCATCGCGGGGATGGCGGTCGGCGACCGGCGCGACGTCGAAGCGCGTTTCCCCGACGAGTATCCGGCCGCCGAGCTGGCCGGGAAGACCGCGAGCTTCGCGGTCACGCTGCACGAGGTCAAGCGTCTCGAACTGCCCCAGCTCGACGATGCCTTCGCGGCGTCGATCTCCTCCAACGCCACGCTCGCGGAGCTGCGCGACGATCTGCGTCGCCGGCTCGGCGACATCGCGCAGGCCCGCCACCGGCGCATCGTCGGCAATCTCGTCATGGAGCGGCTCCTGGCCGCGCACGAAGTACCGCTGCCGCGCTCGATGGTCGACGCCGAGATCGCACATCTGGCACGCGAGGCCGCCGAAGGCGAGAGCGAGCCCAGCGATTCCGATCGCGAGCAGTTCCGCGTCGAGGCCGAAACCCGGGTCAAAGGCACGCTGTTGATCGAAGCCATCGCCAAGGCGGAGCAGATTGCCGCGACCCCGGCCGACGTCAAGGCCGAGTTGACGTCGTTGGCGCGCCAGTACGGGCAGCCGCCCGAGCGCATCCGGGCCGCGCTCGGGAGCAATCTGGTGGCCCTGATGGAAGGCATCGTGCGCACCAAAACGATCGAGTTTCTCGTCGAAAATGCCGCCGTGGCGGTGCACGAAGAAACTTCTGCGCCGCGCGCGTAGTCTTATAGTCGTCTCAGCACAGCGCTGAAGGAGAAGGAGAGCCGTGGGTCACCTGGTTCCGATGGTCGTCGAGCAGAGCGCGCGCGGGGAGCGTGCGTACGACATCTATTCCCGTCTGCTCAAGGATCGGATCGTCTTCGTGGGGGGTGCCATCGACGACCATCTCGCCAACCTGGTCATCGCGCAGCTGCTCTTCCTGGAGAAGGAAGATCCCGATAAAGACATCGACATGTACATCAACTCGCCGGGCGGCAGCGTCACCGCCGGCCTTGCGGTCTACGATGCGATGCGCTTCATCAAGCCCGATGTCGCGACGATTTGCATGGGCTTCGCCGCATCGATGGGTTCGATTTTGCTCACCGGCGGTGCCCGCGGCAAGCGCTTCTCGCTGCCGCACTCGAAGATCCTAATCCATCAGCCGTGGGTCTCGCAGATCGGCGGGCAAGCAACCGACGTCGAACTGGCCGCACGCGACTTGATTGCGACCCGCCAAACCGTCGCAAAAATCTACGAGGACACCACCGAGAAGCCGCTGGATCAAATCCTCAAGGATATCGACCGAGATTATTACATGACGGCCCAGGAGGCCAAGGACTACGGGATAATCGACCAAATCATCGAAAATCGGCAGGGCCTGCCGGTACCCGCCTAGGCGGCAGCCGGCCAGCGAGGAGGACGCCCCGGGCACACGATGTTCCGTTTTGGTGATGAAAAAGGTCAGCTCAAGTGCAGCTTCTGCGGCAAGTCGCAGGAGCAGGTGCGCAAGTTGATCGCAGGCCCCGGGGTCTACATTTGCGACGAGTGCATCGAGCTCTGCAACGAGATCATCGAAGAGGAGCTCTACAAGAACGTCGATGAGAGCCTTCGGCTACGCAACATTCCCAAGCCGAAGGAAATCAACCACATCCTCAATCAGTACGTCATCGGCCAGGAGCGCGCCAAGAAGTCGCTCGCGGTTGCGGTCTACAACCACTACAAGCGTATTAACGCCGGTGGCGCCGCCGACGACGTCGAACTGCAAAAATCCAACATTTTGCTGGTCGGGCCAACCGGCTCCGGCAAGACGTATCTCGCGCAGACGCTGGCCAAGATCCTCGACGTTCCGCTCGCAATGGCCGATGCGACCTCGCTGACCGAGGCCGGCTACGTCGGCGAAGACGTCGAGAACATTTTGCTCAAGCTCATCCAGGCCGCCGACTACGATGTCAAGCGTGCCGAGAAGGGCATCGTCTACATCGACGAGATCGACAAGATCGCCCGCAAGAGCGAGAATCCCTCGATCACGCGCGACGTCTCGGGTGAGGGCGTACAACAGGCGTTGCTCAAGATTCTCGAGGGAACGACCGCCAACGTTCCCCCGCAGGGCGGCCGGAAGCATCCGCATCAAGAGTTCATCCAGATCGACACCACCAACGTGCTGTTCATCTGCGGCGGGGCCTTCGATGGCCTCGAGCGGATCATCGAATCGCGGGTGGCCGCCAACAACATGGGATTCAGGGCGCAACCCGAGGGCAAGAAGTCGACCCACGTCGGCAAGCTGCTCCAGCAGCTCATGCCCGAGGACCTCTTGAAGTTTGGGCTGATACCCGAGTTCATCGGCCGTTTGCCGATCGTCGTCACGCTGGACGCGCTCGACGAACTGGCACTGCGGCGCATCCTCACCGAACCGCGCAACGCCTTGGTGCGTCAGTTCCAGAAGATCATGAACATGGACGGCGTGGAGCTGACCTTTACCAAGGAAGCGTTGATCGCAATCGCGCTGCGCGCGCAGGGCCGCAAGACCGGTGCCCGCGGCTTGCGCTCGATTCTCGAAGAGACGATGCTCGACGTCATGTACGACCTGCCCTCACTGCAAGGAGTGAAAAAGTGCATCGTCAACAAGGACGTGATCGAGAAACGCGAAGCGCCAACGCTCATCTACCAAGAGCAGAAGAAGGAACCCGCATAAACGTGCGGGTTTCGCGCATCGTTGCGATCCTGGCGGTCGCCGGCTTGCTCGCGGGTTGCGGCGGCGCGGGAGCACGCGGCGTATCCTCTACCGCTGCGGCGCCGCTGATGCCGCAACCGGGCAGCGGGAACATCCATCGCATCCAGCACGTGATCATGATCGTGCAAGAGAATCGCTCCTTCGACGAGTACTTCGGCACCTATCCCGGCGCCGACGGCATTCCGCACGGCGTCTGCATCCCCGATCCCGGTTGGAAGGGACATCCGTGTCAGTCGCCGTGGCACGATCCCGGCGACAGCAACGGCGGCGGCCCGCACTCCAACGTCGCGGCGATCGGCGACATCGACGGTGGAAAGATGGACGGGTTCGTGCGCCAGGACGAGTTCGTGCCCGCCAACCTGCGCTGCGGCGTGCCGCCCTCCGCGGGATGCTTGGCACACAATGATACCGACGTCATGGGGTACCACGACGCGCGCGAGCTGCCCAACTACTGGCAGTACGCCAAGCATTACGTGCTCGAAGACCACTTCTTCGAGTCGGTGAACTCGTGGAGTCTGCCCTCGCACCTGTTCGAGGTCTCGGATTGGTCGGCGTACTGCCCCAACAACAGACCGATGAGTTGCGTGAACCGCGTCGAGTCGCCCGGCAACCCGCCGGACTACGGCCATCCGCCGGGGACGCCGCAGGGGCCGATCCCGCATTACGCCTGGACCGATCTCACGTATCTGCTGCACAAGCATCACGTGAGCTGGAAGTACTACGTTGCCGGCGGCGAGACCAACGGTCAGCTCAACTCGGAGACGCCGGGAATTTGGAGCCCGATCCGCTGGTTCGAAGACGTGGCCCAAGACGGCCAGACCGGCAACGTCCAACCGATTTCGCAGTTCTTCACCGACGCGGCCAACGGCACGCTTCCGGCAGTGGCGTGGATCGCTCCCAACACCGGCGAGAGCGAGCATCCGCCGGCCGGCGTTCACGCCGGCCAGACCTACGTCACCTCGCTGATCAACGCGATCATGCAATCGCCCGACTGGGGCAGTTCGGTGATCTTCCTATCCTGGGATGACTGGGGCGGCTTCTACGATCACGTTCCGCCTCCGGTCGTCGACCAAAACGGGCTGGGAATCCGAGTTCCGGCGCTGATCATCTCACCGCTGATCGCGCATCCCGGCCGGATCGACCATCAAGTTTCGAGTTACGACTCGTATCTGAAGTTCATCGAGGACGACTTTCTCGGCGGGGCACGGTTGAATCCCAAGACCGACGGCCGGCCGGATCGGCGTCCGACCGTCCGCGAAGCCCTTCCCGAGGCCGGAAATCTCGACGTCGACTTCAACTTCAGGCAAGGCCCGCGCGCCGGATTGATCCTCCCGACCGATCCGACTCCGGGTCCGGCGTCGACGCCGCACTAGCCGCGTAACGCTGGAAGGCGCGCGCTCCAGGTGCGCGGAACCGGGTGGGCTCCATGAAGGCGAATGCTTCGTCGACACCGCTGGCGCCCGCGTACGACCCGGCTGAAATCGAACCGCGGCTCTACGCGCGCTGGCTGGAGCGAGGGTACTTTCACGAAGACCCCGACCCGGCGCGACCGCCGTTCGTCATCTGCATGCCGCCGCCCAACGTCACGGGGCGCGCGCACTTGGGGCACGGCTCGACGTATACGCCGATGGACGTGCTGACACGTTATCATCGGATGCTGGGCGACAACGCGGACTGGTTGCCCGGCCTCGATCACGCCGCCATCGCGACCGAGTCGGTCATCGTGCGCGAACTCGCAAAGGAGGGACTGGATCGCGAGCAGCTCGGCCGCGCGGCCTATCTGGAGCGCGCCTGGAGTTGGTCGCGCGAGTACGGCGGGGAGATCAATCGCGCGTTTCGCACTTTGGGCTATTCGGCCGATTGGGAACGCGAGCGCTTTACGCTCGACGAGGGGCTCTCGCGCGCGGTCGCGCGCGTCTTCGTTCGGCTCTACGACGACGGTCTGATCTACCGCGGCAAGCGGCTGGTCAACTGGGACCCCAAGGCGCGTACGACCGTCTCGGACGCCGAGGTCGAGCACGTCGAGCGCGACGCGCATCTCTGGCACGTGCGCTATCCGCTGGTGCATAGCGAAGAGAGCGAGGACCCCTTCGGCGAGGGGATCGCGATCGCCACCACGCGGCCGGAGACGATGCTCGGCGACGTTGCGGTCGCAGTCCATCCGCACGACGCGCGCTATGCCCACCTGGTCGGGAAGCACGTGCTGCTGCCGCCGCTGTTGGAGCGCGCGATTCCGATTATCGCCGACGAGGCGGTCGATCCGCATTTCGGAACCGGGGCCGTCAAGATCACGCCCGCGCACGACGAACTCGACTACGCCATCGGCCTGCGCCACGGCCTGCCGATGCCAAGCGTCATCGATCTCGACGCACGCATGACCGGTGCCGACGTGCCGATCGGCAAGTACGCCGGTCTCGACCGCTTCGAAGCGCGCCGCGTCCTGCTCGACGACCTGCGCGTCGGTGAGTTCCTGCTCGACGAAGTCGCTCATCGCCACGCGGTTGCGGTGAGCCAGCGCTCCGGTGAGATCATCGAACCGCTGCTCTCGGAGCAGTGGTTCGTGAAGGTCGATGGGCTCGCGCGCACCGCACTGGCGTCGTACCGCGAGGGCCGCGTGCGCTTCGTTCCGGAGCGGTACGGACGCAGCTACGAGCATCGGCTCGAACATATCCGCGACTGGAACATCTCGCGGCAAGTGTGGTGGGGGCATCAGCTCCCGGTGTGGTACACCCCCGACGGCGAGGTGGTCGTCGCCGAGGACGAAGCGGCGGCAATGGATCTCGCACAGGCGCGACACGGCACGCGCGCGCTCCGCCGCGACCCCGATACGCTCGACACGTGGTTTTCCAGCGGTATCTGGCCGTTCTCGATCTTGGGGTGGCCCGAACCGACCATCGAGCTGTCGTGCTGGTATCCGTCGTCGGTGCTGGTCACCGCCGGCGAGATCATCTTCCTGTGGGTGACGCGCATGATCATGCTGGGCACCTACGTCATGGGGAAGGAGCCGTTCCGCGACGTCTTCATCGCACCGCTCGTCTTCGATGCCGAAGGCCGCAAGATGTCCAAGTCGTTGGGCAACGCGATCGATCCGATCGCGCTGGTCGAACGCTACGGCGCCGACGCAGTGCGGATCGGCATCCTGCGTCAGATGCGCTTGGAGGCGCAGGAACTGCGGTTTCAGGAATCACGCTGCGACGAGGCGCGGCGCTTCAACAACAAAATCTGGAACGCGGTGCGCTACGCCCTCGCCCTTCCCGAGCCGTTGCCGCGCGCGCTCTCCCTGCCGTCGGCCGACGCGCTCACGCTTGCGGACCGCTGGATTCTCACCCGGCTGCACCACACCATCGTCGAGGTCTCGAAGGCTCTGGACGCCTACGACTTCGGCGGCGCAACCGAGACCGTATGGCGGTTCTGGTGGTACGAACTATGCGATTGGTATCTCGAAGCCAGCAAGGCGCCGGCAAATCACGCGACGCGCGGCGCGGTGCTGTCCTTCGTTTTGAACAACGCACTACGCTTGCTGCACCCGATGGCGCCATTCGTGACCGAAGAACTCTGGCTGGCGCTGCCGCACGACGGCGCGACGATCATGACCGCGACCTGGCCCGATCGCTTGGAAGTGCCATGCGATTCCGAGGCGGCGGCAGCTTTCGACGCGGTGCGCACGACCGTCGAGCGGCTACGCAACGAGCGCGCTGAAAACGGGATCGCCGACCGTACGCGGATTCACGTCGTTCTGCCGGGTGGCGCCGAGCCGGTGCGCGGCCTGCGCGACCTGGTGCTCCATCTGTGCAACGGCGAACCGGTCGCGGCCGGTGTGGCGCATTCCGGGGGATCGATCGCGAGTTTTCTCGACGCATTCGCGCTGCAGGTCGATCCGGCCGCGCGCCGGTCGCGGCTCCTGCGCGAACGCGACCGTCTCGAAGGCGAAGTCGCACGGTGCCGGAAGAAGCTCGCCAACACCGCGTTCGTCGATCGCGCGGCCCCGGCTGTGGTCGACGCCGAGCGCGCCAAACTGGCCGGCTATGAGGCCGATCTCGCGCTGGTGGAGGCACAGCTCGCGGACCCCCCGCCATAAGCCCTGCGCGCCCTCTGGTGTATCTCAGAAAGATACAAGAATTGCCCGCTACGCTGCCGTCGATGCACCTTTCGACGATGCGTTCCATTTTGACGCGCGGCGTCCGCCTAGCGTGGGTCGGGGCGCTGTGTTTGGCCGCGTGCGCGTCGTTCGCGGAGGGGCCGCGCGCCGGTGCGGGTAGCGGCACGCTTCCGGCCGCGCGTCCGGCGTCGAGGGCGCGTACCCAGGGCATCCAGCGGATTCGCCACGTCATCATCATCATTCAGGAGAATCGCTCGTTCGACGAGTACTTCGGCACCTATCCCGGCGCGAACGGCATCCCAGACGACGCCTGCGTCCCGGATCCCGCGAGTGCGCACTGCCGGCGGCCGTGGCACGACCCGGCCGACAGCGAAGGCGGTGGACCACACTCGTTCGTGGCCGCCGTCGGCGACATCGACCGCGGGCGCATGGACGGATTCGTGCGCGAGGTTCGCCGGTTTCCGCTCGGCAGCGGGACCACGTGCGGCTCGCCCCCGGCATCGCTCTGCCTGCGCCACGGCGGCACCGACGTGATGGGCTATCAGGACGCCCGTGAGATCCCGAGCTACTGGCGCTACGCGGCCCGCTACACGCTCTTCGATCGGTTTTTTTCGTCCGTCAACTCGTGGAGTCTCCCGGCGCATCTCTTCGAGATTTCGGCCTGGTCCGCGTATTGCCCGACGCCGCAACCGATGTCGTGCGCGAATCGGGTCGAGAATCCCGCCGATCCTCCCGATTACGGCTACGCCGCCGGCGACTTTTTCGGTCCGGCGCCGACCTACGGCTGGACCGATATCACCTACCTCCTGCACCGCGACGGCGTATCGTGGAAGTACTACGTCGGCGGGAGCGACCGGGACGGAGACCTCAGCGATGGCACGCCCGGAATTTGGGCGCCGATACTATGGTTTACCGACGTTGCGCAGGACGGCCAGCTTGGGAACGTGCAATCCCACGCGCAATACTTTGCGGATGCGGCGAACGGCCGGCTCCCGTCGGTTGCTTGGATCGTGCCGAATCTCGCCGAGAGCGAACATCCCACTGCGGGGCTGCGGGCCGGCCAGGCCTACGTGACGCGGGTGATCGATGCGGCGATGCGCGGACCGCAGTGGAAGAGTACCGCGATCTTTCTCACCTGGGACGACTGGGGCGGCTTCTACGATCACGTCCGCCCACCGGTCGTGGATGCGAACGGGTACGGCTTGCGCGTTCCACTGATTCTGATCTCCCCGTATACGCGCACCCCGGGTGCCATCGATCATCAGCTCGCGAGCTTCGACGGAATCTTGAAGTTCGTCGAGGACAACTTTCTGCACGGTGCCCGCTTGGATCCCAAAACGGACGGCCGTCCTGACCGTCGGCCGACCGTGCGCGAAAGCCTCCCCGATGCCGGCGACTTCCGCGACGACTTTGACTTCGCGGCACCGCCGCGTCCGGGGCTGCAACTTCCCGAGTACCCGACACCCGGCCCCGCATCGACTCCGCCGTAGGCACATCGCCCCGCGCCCAGGCAAGCGATGCAGCGGGTGCGAAGCTTCGCTACCCGATGGATGCTGAGGGCGGAGGATTCATGAACGGTACCAGTCGCAGGGTCGTGCTGCTTGCGAGCGATCAGATCGAGCGGACGATCGCACGGCTCGCGCATCAGATCGTCGAACCCGACGACGTGCGCAACGGCTTGGTTTTGCTCGGCGTCCGGCGCGGCGGTGAGGCCCTCGCGACCCGCCTCGCCGCCGCGGTGACGCAGATCGTCGGGCGGACTCCGGTGCTGGGCTTCGTCAACATCGATCGCTATCGTGACGATCACGTCACGCACGACAACGCCGAGTCGCAGATCCCCGTCGATGTCACCGATCGCATCGTCGTCGTCGTGGACGACGTGCTCTACACCGGCCGGACCGTCCGCTCGGCGCTCGACGCGGTCACCGATCTGGGGCGCCCCGCGGCGGTACGGCTGTGCGTCTTGATCGACCGCGGACTGCGCGAACTGCCGATCCAAGCCGACTATGTCGGGCGCTCGATCCCAACCGGAAAGCGCGAGCACGTCGCCGTTCGGCTCGCCACGGTACCCTCGCCCGAGGACGAGGTTGCGATCCTTGCAGATTCGCCGTAGCCTGATCGACCTCGACGATCTCAGCACCGGTGAACTGGACGCGGTCTTCGAGCGAACCGCCGCCTTCGAAGCCGGTAAGGTGCGTCCGACCCTAGCCGGCTTCGCGTGCGCGAACATGTTCTTCGAACCCAGTACGCGCACGTTCGCATCGTTTAACTTGGCCGAACTCCGGTTGGGCGCGCACGTGATCAACCTGGCTCCGAAGGATCTCAGCCTGGCGACCAAGGGTGAGTCCCTGGAAGATACCGCCATTACCTTGAGCGCGATGGGTATCGGCGCGCTCGTGGTGCGACACGCCGAAAGCGGCTTCCCGGCACGCATCGCGCGCGCGTTCGACGGGCACGTGATCAACGCAGGAGACGGCTCGAACGCGCATCCGACGCAGGCGCTACTCGACATCTACACGATGCGCGAGGAGTTCGGCGACCTCCGCGGCCGAAGCGTCGCGATCGTCGGCGACATCGTCCACAGCCGGGTCGCGCACTCGGCCATTCACGGATTGCAGCGGCTGGGCGTCGCAATCGTCCTGGTCGGACCGCCGGCGTTCTTGCCCGAGCGCTACGCGCACGACGGGATTCGCATCGAGCGCGACTTCGATGCCGTACTCGGCGAGTGCGACGCGGTGATGCTCTTGCGCATCCAGCGCGAACGCTTCGCCGACATGCCGATTGACGATCGAGAGTACGTGGCGCGCTACCGCCTCGACGATGCACGCCTGCGTCGGCTACGCAGCGGCGCGATCGTGATGCATCCGGGACCCTACAATCGCGGCATGGAGCTGGATGCCAGCGTGCTCGAATATATCGGCTGGCGTTACGCGCGACAGGTGCACCACGGGGTCGCCGTGCGCATGGCGGTCCTCGACGTGCTCGTCAACGGATGCTGATTCGCGGCGGCCGGTTGGTCGACCCGTCGCTGCCGCTGGATGCACTGCGCGACCTGCGCATTCGCGACGGCATCGTGGTCGAGATCGGCGAAGCGCTTGCCCCGCGCGACGGCGAACCGGTTCTCGAGGCCGAAAACGCGGTCGTCGCGCCGGGTTTTATCGACATGCACGTGCACCTGCGCGAACCCGGAAATCCCGAAAAGGAGACCATCGCAACCGGCACCGAGGCGGCGCTGCGTGGCGGATTCACGGCGGTTGCCTGCATGCCGAACACGCAACCCGCCCTCGATACCGCCGAACGCCTCGCCGAACTGGCGCGCGCGCTGGCGCGCAGCGCGCGCGTGCGCGTCTATCCGATCGCCGCGATCACGCAAGCGCGGCGCGGCGAAGCCCCGACCGACTATCGAGCGCTCGCACGCGCAGGCGCGGTCGCTTTCTCCGACGACGGCGCCGCCGTCGACGATCCGGCCGTGTTGCGCGCGGCGGCGCTCGCGGCACTCGAGGTTCCGGGCGTCTTCATTTCGCACTGCGAGGATGCGCGGCTGAAGGGCAGCGGGGTGATGACCGATGGCGCGGTCGCGCGCGCGCTCGGCGTCGTGGGCAGTCCGAGCATCGCGGAAGACGTGGTCGTGGCACGCGACCTGGCGATCGCCGCTGCGACCGGCAAAGCGTTTCATATCGCGCACCTCTCGACCGCCGGGGCGCTCGACTACGTGCGGCATGCGCGCGCTCACGGCGGTCGCGCGACCTGCGAAGTGACCCCGCATCATTTGCTCTTGACCGATGCGGCGGTCGCGAGTCTCGGTGCGGGCGCGAAAGTGAATCCACCGCTGCGGCGCGACGAGGACGTCGCCGCGCTGCGGGCCGGAGTTCGCGACGGATCCATCGACGCGTTCGCAACCGATCACGCGCCGCATACGGCCGCCGAAAAACACGCCGCGCTCGACTGCGCGGCGGTCGGGTTTTCGGGGCTCGAAGTCGCCGTTGGTGCCTACGCGCAGGCACTGCCCGATCTGGATCTGCTGCGCTTCGTGGCGCTGCTCTCGACCAATCCGGCACGCATCCTGGACGTCCCGGGCGGGACTCTGGCGCTCGGAAGTCCCGGTGACGTGACCGTCTTCGCCGAACGCGCGTGGACGGTCGATCCGGCCGCGTTTGCATCGCTGGGCAAGAGCACGCCCTTCGCGGGTTGGCGCCTGCCTCGCCGGGTCGTGGCGACGGTTGTCGGCGGCGAGTTACGCTACCGCGCGTGAAGGAGCGGCGACTGAGCCAAGCCGTTGAGGACGAACTGCACCGCAAGCGCCGCCAGCACGATGCCGAGCACCCTGGTCACGACGTGGATGCCGGTGGTGCCGATGCGATCCCCTAAACGCGCCGCCAGGCGCATGCACGCCCACGTGATCGCGAGCGCAAACGCGTAGGCGAGTGCGACGCTGGCATAGCGCAGCGGGCTTCCATGCGCGAGGCTCACCAGGAGCAGCACGGTGGCGATCGTCCCCGGCCCGGAGATCATCGGGATCGCCAACGGAAAGACGGCCGGATTGTCGCCGCTGGCTGCGGCCTGCTCCTCGGCTTGGGTTCCGCGCGCTCCGGTCGGCCGGCCGAACAGCATGTCGATCGCGATCAAAAAGAGCAGCACGCCGCCGGCGATCGTGAACGCCGGCAAGGTGATACCCAAGTAGCGTAGGACGGCGGTCCCCACCAGCCCCATGACCAGCATGACGATGGCCGCAACTACGACCGCCTGATCGACGACCACCGCACGCTTGCGTGGTGTGAAGCGAGCGGTCGTCGTCAGGGTGAGCGGAATCATGCCGATCGGATCGATGATCGTCAGCGCCGTTGCGAGCGCGGTTCCTGCAAACTGCCAGTCCATGAGGCCCTAGTCTACCATACGGTCGCTCGCGTGCGCGCGGCGGGATTCGGAAGTGGCGGCGCCTAACGCACGGTACCCATGCCCCAAGCCGCCCTGTTTCTCGCCGATGGCAGCCGCTTCGACGGATCGGGGCTGGGCATCGAAGGCATCGCCTTCGGGGAAGCCGTTTTTTACACCGGAATGACCGGATACGAAGAGGCCCTCACCGATCCGTCGTACGCCGGTCAAATTCTCACCTTCACGTATCCGTTGATCGGCAACTACGGCGTTTCGGGATCGGCCGCGCAGTACGCGCGCGCGTGCGTCGCCGGCGCAATCGTGAAGCAACTCTGCGCGCATCCGTCGCATCATGCCAGTCAGTGCGATCTCGGGACCTGGCTTGATCGCGAACGGATTCCCGTGATGACCGGTGCCGACACCCGCGCGATCACGATCGCGTTGCGCGAACACGGCACGATTTGGGCGGCGCTGGCGGTCGGCGAAGCCGCTCTGGCGCGCGCCGAAGTTGAGTTGAGCGCGTTCGTACGCCGCGCGACCACCCAAGGATTGGTTGCCGGTGTTGCCACACCTCAAGCATACCGCTGCGAGGGTGCCGGCGGCGGCGCGCGCGTGACGCTCATCGACTGCGGCGTGAAGCGCGCCGTCTTGCGCGATTTGGCCGCGATCGGAGCCAGCGTGCGGGTCGTTCCGTACGATGCCGCGCTCGATGAGATCTTGGCCGACGACCCCGACGCCGTCTTCATTTCGCCGGGTCCCGGCGATCCGACCGATCTGGGTGCGACGATTGCAACGCTGCGCGACCTGATCGGCCGCAAGCCGCTCTTCGGCGTCTGCCTCGGCCATCAGTTGCTGGCGTTAGCCTGCGGCGCGTCGACCTACAAACTGCCATACGGCCATCGCGGCGGCAACCAGCCGGTACGCGTGACATCGACGCAAGACGTCCTGATCACGGCGCACAACCACGGCTATGCTGTCGATGGCACCTCGCTGCCCGGCGACTTGGTTGCGACCATGACAAATCTGAACGACGGGACGAACGAGGGATTTCGCCATCGCGTCCTCCCGGTTGCCGCGGTGCAGTTTCATCCCGAAGCTTCGCCCGGACCATCCGATGCCCGCGGGCTCTTTGCGCAGTGGTTTCGCGACGCCGAACTTCCGGTCGTCGAGGCATAGCCGCTGCCGCCCTCGCCGTCGCCGCGATCGCAGCGACGCTGGGGCTGGCCCGTGCGCAGAGCCTCCAGCGGCTGACACTCACGGCGTTCACACTCTCGGCCGATACCTCCCACCCACGCTTCGAGGTTCCGTTTCACCTGATCGTTCGCGTGCGCGTCCGTCAACGCGTCGTGGCGATCGACAACCTGGATCTGCCCGTGCTGGCGGAGCTGGAACTGCTCGGCGACGTGCGCACGGTCCGCGCGTCGCGCACGGGAAGCACCTACCGCGAAGTCATTACGGTCGTTGCCCACCACACCGGGACGATCGAGATCGCGCCGGCAACGCTGGAGGCGATCGACGCCACCGACGGTCAGGCCAAGGAGTTTTTCTCCAATAGCTTGCGCTTGACGATTGGCGGCGGTCCGATCGACGCGCTGCCGGGCTTTCGGCTATGGCGTTCGCTGGGGTGGGCGATACTGTGGCTGTCGATCGCGCTCGCAGCGGCGGCGATGCTCGCGTGGCTTGCGATCGTGATGGCCCGCCGGCGGCCGCAACCGCTGCCGGTCGCGATCGTGCCGGAACCGGCGCGTCCCATCCCGACCCTCGACGAGCGTTTTGCCGATGCGCTCACCGTCCTGCGCGCTTCGCCGACGCGCGCGACCGCCGTGACGGTCCGCGCGGCGATCTGGCGCGCGCTCGGCGCCGACGCGGGCGGTACGCTGGCCGACGCGATGCTCGCGCCGGCAGCCGGACCGCGCGCCGTGCGGAGTTGCCTCGCCGCGCTGGAGCGCGCCGCCTTTACCTACGATGCCGACCTCGCCGCCGCGCTCGAAGCGGCCTGCGCGGCGCTGGCTGCCTGCGTGGCAAAGGGGACTCCATGACCGGATCGCATCCCAGCGCCCTGACCGCCGCGATCGGCGCGACGATCGTGGGTCAACACGACGTCGTCGAGAGCTTGGCGTTGGGGCTCATCGCCGAAGGGCACATCCTGCTCGAAGGTCCGCCCGGAGTCGCCAAGACGCTGGCCTGCCGGGCGCTGGCGATCGCGCTGGACGGCACGTTCAAGCGCATTCAGTTTACGCCCGATCTCCTGCCCAGCGACATCGTCGGCACCCGCATCTTCGATCAGCGCGAAAGCGCGTTCCAGACCGTGCTCGGCCCGATCTTCGCCAACGTCGTGTTGGCCGACGAGATCAACCGCGCCCCGGCCAAGGTGCAATCGGCGCTGCTCGAGGCGATGCAGGAGCGTCAAGTGACGATCGGCCCGGCATCGCATCCGCTCCCCGAACCGTTCGTGGTGATGGCCACCATGAATCCGCTCGACGCCGAGGGCACCTACGCGCTACCGGTCGCGCAGATGGACCGCTTTCTGATGAAGGTCGAGGTCGGCTACCCCTCATCCGATGAGGAGCTGACGATTCTCGAGCGCTTTGCGGTGGCGCGCACCGTCCCGCAGGCCCGGGTCTGTTCGCTGGCCGACGTTGCAGCCTGGCGCGAGGGTGCGCGTGCCGTGCACCTGGATGCGAAGGTGCGACGCTACATCGTCGGTATCGTGGAAGCATCGCGCCACGCCGACGGCATCGCGGTGCGCGGCGACGACGGAACGCTGCTGGCGGCATCGGCGGCGATCGACTACGGCGCGAGCCCGCGCGCAACGCTGGCGTTGGCGAACCTCGCACGCGCGCGCGCCTTCCTGGACGGCCGCGATTTCGTGCTCCCCGACGACGTGCGCGGCTTAGCGGCGGCGGTGCTGCGGCACCGCATCGGATTCAACTATCGCTTGGCCGCCAGCGGCGTGGCAGCCGACCGCGTTATCGCCGCGTTGGTCGCCGCCGTGCCGGCGCCGTGACGCTGCGCGAGGCGCTGCTGCGCGGGCGCCGGCGCCCACGCCTGGCCGGGGTGGGTTCACCGACGAGCTATCGCGGCGACGGCTACGAGTTCGTCGAACTGCGCGCCTACGTTCCGGGCGACGACGTCCGACGCGTCGACTGGGCGGCGACCGCGCGCGCCGGCGCGCTGCAAACGCGGGTCGTGTTGGAGGACGTCGCCCTAACGCTGGCCAGCATCGTCGACGATTCGGCCTCGATGCACGTTGGCCGTGCGCGCCCGCTGCGGCTCGCCGCCCACGAAGCCGAAGCGGCATGGCTGGGTGCCGGCGTTGCCGACGACCGGCGTATCGCCGTCGCCGCCGACGGCATCACGCCGGCGGCCATTGCGCGCAGCGCCCCGGCGGTGCTGGCGGATGCCGCGAGCCGCCGTCGCGGCCGGCCGTTCGATCTCGCGGGCACGTTGCGCGCCGCGCGCGCCGCGCTGCCGCGCGGCACGGCGTTGCTGGCGATCGGCGATTGGTTCGAACTCGACGACGCCTACGACGGGCAGCTCGCGGAGTTCGGCACCCGCTTCGATTGCACCGCGCTGATTGCGCGCGATCCCTGGTACGACGAACTGCCGCTTCACGGCCTGGTTCGAATCCGTGGCGCCGAAGGTGGAGGGATCCGCGCGTACGTCGGGCGCCGCGAACGCACGGCATTTCATCGCGCGGTGCGCGTGCGCGAAGCCGATCTGCTGGCGCGCTTTGCGCGGGCTAACTGGCGGACCGGGATCCTGCACGAGGCCGACGGGCGCGCCTCGCTGGCCGCGGCCTTCGGCCTGCGGTCGCTCGGGTGAGCGCGCAATGAGCTTCGCGCATCCCGCGATCGCCGCGTTCGCGCTTGTGCTCGCCGCCGCACTCGGCATACTGGTGCTGCGGTTCGCGCGCCGCAACGCCGATCTCGATCGTGCCTACTCCGATATCGCGTTCTTCGATCGGGCGATCGGACGGCGCCGCTGGATTGCGCCGGCGCTCAACGCGATGTGGTTGCTGGCGCTGGCGTCGATGGCGGTTGCGGCCGGTGGCCCGCGGGTGCGCTTGCCCAGCGTCGTGCGCAGCGGCGCGGTATTCGTCTGCATCGACACCTCGGGCTCGATGGCCTCGACCGATGTTGCGCCGACGCGCGCGCAGGCGGCGGCCGCGGCGGCGCGCGCTTTCATCGCCGAGTCGCCGCCCGGAATCGCCGTTGGAATCATCGGCTTTTCGAGCACGGCCGAGATCGTTCAACCGCTGACGCGCGATCGACGCCGGGCCGAAGCGGCGGTCGATCGGTTACCGCTTCCCAACGGTGCAACCGCCATCGGCGACGCCCTGCAGTTGGCCGGATCGGCGCTCCCCAAGATTGGGCATCGCGCCATCGTGCTGGTGACGGACGGCGTCGATAATGCCGGCGTCGACCCGCTCGCGGTCGCGCGCTGGCTCGGGGCGCATCACGTGCCGATCTACACGATCGGCATCGGAACCACGGCCGGTGGCCTGATTCCCGGGACGCTCCAGGAAGCGACCATCGATTCGGCGGCGCTGCGCGCGTACGCGCGGCTGAGTGGGGGCGCGTACGCGCGCGTCGCCGACGCCGCCCAACTGCGCGCGGCGCTCGGCCGGCTCGGACGGGTGACCGCACTGCGTTTCAAGAAAACCGATGCCGCTGCGGCCTTTGCATTGTTCGGCGGTGCGGTTGCCGTGGCCGCGTTTCTTCTCGGACTAGGAGTGGGGAAGTATCCATGAGCGAAGCCCGCGAGCTTGCCGACGCGAGCGACGCGCGCGATCCGGTCGTCAGGCTGCAGCGCTGGATCGACGATGCGGCGGCGGCCGGAAGCTACGAACCGACGGCGATGACCCTGGCCACCTGCGGCGCCGATGGGCGCCCGCATGCACGCATCGTGCTCATGCGGGGGCTCGATCGACGCGGCTTGCGCTTCTATACCTCGTACGGGAGTTGCAAGGGCCGCGACCTGACCGCCCATCCGCACGCCGCGGCGGTCTTCTGGTGGGGGCCGCTCGAGCGGCAGGTGCGCGTCGAAGGGGACGTGAGCCAGCTCTCCGATGACGAGTCCGACGCGTACTTCGCCGCGCGCCCGCGCGGGCATCAACTCTCGGCGTGGGCGTCCGAGCAGTCGGAGCAGTTGGACGATCCGCAGGTGTTGCACGAGCGCTACGAGCACTTCGCTGCGCGCTTCGAGGGCGACGCGGTGCCGCGGCCGCATTCGTGGGGCGGGTACCTCCTGCAACCGGCGCGCTTCGAGTTTTGGACCGGGCGTGCCAATCGCTTGCACGAACGGATCGAGTATCGCGCCGGTCCGACCGGATGGCGCGTGGCGTATCTCCAACCGTGAGCGAGCCGCGCCGCTTTCGCTTCGAGATCGATCTGGGCGACGTCGTGATCGAGATCGTCTCGATCGTCGTGGCCATTCTCCTCGCGCTAGGCGTGCATGCGTGGCAGGCACGCGTCGGTCGCGAGGCACGGCTCCACGCGGCGGTGGCGAACGTCGCACGCGAGTTGGCGCGCAACCGCGCCCTGCTGGCGCCGTTGGCCGCACGCCATCGTCGGGTCGAGGCACGGCTGCTGGCCGCCTATCGCGCCGCGGCCGTGAACCGCGTCTATACCCAAGGCCGGCTCGACCGGCTCGAGGATCGTATCGCACCGCGCGGCTTCGGCGTCTTGCAGGTGCAGAGCATCGCTTGGCAGATCGCCCAGAGCGATCGCGCGCTGGGGTTAATGCCGTACGACCGCCGCGCCGCGCTCACGGCGATCTATCTTCGCCAGCGCGACCTGGAGCGTGCGTACGCGTCGTTCATCGCGCTCGTGCAGCGTGGTAGTCTGCTCGCGCCGCGCAACGCCTATGGCGAGTTGCGCGCGTTGGTCGGCACGTTTGGCGACGTCGTCGCAGCCGAAGACGACGTCTTGCACGAATATACGACCGAGATTCCAGCGCTCGTGCGGCAGTACCGCCTCGCAGCCCCGCGCGGTGCGACGGCGGCCGCAATCCAGGAGTTTGGGTCTCGTCGGGCAAACTGAGCGGCCCCAGAGTGTCCCCACGGAATATCCTCGTCATCGGCTCGGGTCCGATCGTGATCGGCCAAGCCGCGGAATTCGATTATGCCGGCGTGCAGGCGTGTCGCGCGCTGCGTGAGGAAGGCCACCGGGTCGTCCTCGTCAACTCCAATCCGGCTACCATCATGACCGACACCGAGGTCGCCGACGCGGTATACCTCGAGCCGTTGACGGTTGCCTCGATCGAAGCGATCGTCGCGCTCGAACGCCCCGACGCACTCCTGCCCACGCTGGGCGGGCAGACCGGCCTCAACCTCGCCGTCGAGCTCGAAGCGGCCGGTGTCTTGGAGCGCTACGGCATCGAGCTCCTGGGGACGCCCGTGCGCACCATCAAGCTGGCCGAAGATCGCGAGCTCTTCAAGCGCAAGATGATCGAGATCGGCGAGCCGGTCGCCGAGAGCGCGGTCGTCACCACCGTCGAGGATGGGCTCGCGTTCGCGGCGCGCAGCGGCTATCCGTTGGTCGTACGACCGGCCTATACGCTGGGCGGGACCGGCGGCGGCGTCGCCTACGACGCCCGCGAGTTGCGCGAGACGCTGGATGCCGGACTCAATGCCAGCCTCGTCCACCAAGTGCTGCTCGAGACGTCACTGCTGGGTTGGAAGGAACTCGAATACGAAGTCTTACGGGACGGCCACGACAACTGCATCATCGTCTGCAACATGGAAAACGTCGATCCGGTCGGCGTCCACACCGGCGACTCGATCGTCGTGGCGCCATCGCAGACGCTCAGCGACGTCGAGTACCAGATGCTGCGGACGGCCAGCCTCAACGTCATTCGCGCGCTCGACGTACGCGGCGGATGCAACATTCAGTTTGCGCTGCACCCCAATCGCAGCGAATATGCGATCATCGAGGTCAATCCGCGCGTCTCGCGTAGCTCGGCCTTGGCATCGAAAGCCACCGGTTATCCGATCGCCAAGATCTCGACGCGCATCGCGCTCGGTCAAACCCTCGACTACATCCCCAACCCGGTGACTGGGGTGACCAAAGCCGCCTACGAACCGACCCTCGACTACGTCGTGGTGAAAATTCCGCGCTGGCCGTTCGACAAGTTCCCGCACGCCGACACGCGGCTCGGCACGCAGATGAAATCGACCGGTGAAGCGATGGGCATCGGGAGAACGTTTCGCAGTGCCCTGCTCAAAGCGGTGCGCGGCCTGGATCTCAAGCGCGAAACCCTGACCGGGCACTTTTCCCAATGGAGCGAAGCCGAGTTGCTGGTCATTGCGGAACGCGCGACGCACGAGCGGCTCTTTGCGATCTGCGAGTTGCTGCGCCGGGCGCAATCGGCGGACGAGGCCGAGGCGGAAATCGCGCGGACTGCGTCGCTGTCGGCGATCGATCGTTTTTGGCTGCACGAGTTCGACGCCTTGGTCGCCATCGAAGAACGGCTGCGTCGGGCAGCGTCGCCGGAGGCGATCGCAGCGGCGCTCGAGGCCGGCTACTCGACGAAAGCACTGCGCGAGCTGGCGCCCCACGAGCCGGCGGTTTCGATCGAAGCGCCGGTCTTTCGGATGGTCGACACCGCGGCCGCCGAGTTTCCGGCGCGCTCGCCCTACTATTATCTCAGCTACGGTGAAACCGACGAAATGCGCCGGCCGGTGCGCGAGGCCGTCGTGGTGGTGGGAAGCGGTCCGATCCGGATCGCGCAAGGCATCGAGTTCGACTACAGCTGCGTGCACGCGGCCTGGGCGCTACGCGAAGCCGGCCGCGCCTCGGTGGTCGTCAACAACAATCCCGAGACCGTCTCGACCGATTTCGACGTCTCGGACGTCTTGGTCTTCGAGCCGCCCGGCGCCGACGAGGTCGAAAGCGCCTATCGCGGTACCGGCGCGGCCGGCGTGCTGTTGGCGTTCGGCGGGCAAACCGCGATCAACTTGGCCGGCGAGCTGCAGCGCCGCGGGCTGCGCATCATCGGCAGCGACCCGAGCGCGGTCGAAATGGCCGAAGACCGCGAACAGTTCGATTCGGCGCTGGCGCGGCTGGGCGTGTCGCGCCCCAAGGGCAAAGCCGCCCGAAGCTTCCGCGAAGCGCGTGCGATCGCGCGCGAACTCGGGTTTCCGGTGCTGGTGCGCCCGTCGTTCGTGCTCGGTGGGCGCGCCATGGAGATCGTCGAGAACGAGGCGCAACTCGCCGTCTACGCCGAGACGGCACCGCCGATCGTCCCCGACGCGCCGCTCTTGGTCGACAAGTACCTGCGCGGATTGGAACTCGAAGTCGACGCCATCTTCGATGGCGACGATATTCTGATTCCCGGCGTCTTCGAGCACGTCGAGCGCGCCGGGATACACTCGGGAGACTCGATCGGCGCCTACCCACCGCCGAGCATCGCCCCGGAAATGGAGCAGCGCGTGCTGGCGGTCACGCGCGAGGTTGCGCGCGAACTCGGCATCCGCGGCCTCATCAACATCCAGTTCGTCGTCGATGCCGATGGCTTGCACATCATCGAAGCCAATCCGCGCGCCAGCCGCACCGTCCCGATCATCCAGAAGGCGACCGGGATCAACATGGTCGCGGCGGCAACGCGGATCGCCCTCGGGGAAAAGCTGCGCGACATGGAGTACGGCACCGGCCTGCACCCACGGACCCCATTCTACGTGGTGAAAGTCCCGGTCTTTTCGTTTTCGAAGATGCGCGGCGTCGAGACTGCGCTCGGACCCGAGATGAAGTCGACCGGCGAGGTGCTCGGCATCGACGTCACCTTTGCGGGTGCGTTGCGCAAGGGTTTCATCGCGGCAGGTATCCGCTTGCCGGGTACGGGCGGCCGCATCTTGGTCTCCATCGCCGACGCCGAGAAGCAGGCGGCCATCCCGGTGCTGCGCCGCTACGCCGAGCTCGGACACCGGTTGGTAGCCACCCCGGGGACGCGCGCCGTCCTGAACGCGCACGGGATCGCCAGCGAGGCGATCAACAAGATCGCGCAGGGTTCACCGCACGTGCTCGACCTGATCGGTTCCCGTGCGGTTGATTTGGTCGTCAACGACGCCAAAGGCTCGCGCGAAATCTCCGATAACTACAAGATTCGGCGGGCCGCAGTCGAAGCGGGTATCGCGTGTTTGACCAGTCTAGATACGGCGCGGGCGCTCGCGGAGGCACTCGGGAGCACGGCGGGGCCGCCGCGGAGCCTACAGAACTACCGGAGGTTGGCGGAGCGCGTGCGGGCGACGCCGTGAGCGCCGAAGAGCCCCGGGTCTTCGCGCTTGGCGGCAACGGCAGCACCCTGGCGGTGGTCAACAGCTTTCGGCCCAGCGACGGCGCACCGGCCAAGAACGCGGTCGTCACCGCGCGGCTGATTCCGCTGGCCTGGACGCCGCTCGGCGTCGTCGTCGGCGATGGCTGGCAAAACGCCGGAATCGCGCTCGGCGGGCTCTTCGACTGGATCGACCGCACGTTTCCGCCTGAAGACGAACATGCGTTCGTGGCGCCGGCGCGCGATATCGAGTTATTGGCGCGCATCGGCTGGGAGTCGCCGCTCCCGGAGCGTATCGAGCCGAGCACGGTGCTGAATCTGGACGATCTCCCCGACGACGTCGCGGAGGGCTTGGCCGGTCCGACGGCAGCGCTGGTGCAGTGCGCCGCCTGCCGCCGGCTCGCGCCGCGCGACGAGTTCGTGTGGAAAGAGAAGCAGCTCTGCGCCTGGGACTACCACGCGCAGGTCTTCGGCAAGCGCGGACCTTGGCGCAACGGACCCTACGAAGCCCACCACTTCGAGACCTTGGCGAGTTGCGCGTACGTCGCCCCGCCGCTGCTGGCCGAGGATCGCGTCGAACTGGTCTGCAGCTTGACGGGCGTCGACGAGACGACCGCCCGCGCGGTGATCGCGACGTTGCTGGCAGGCGATGCCGAACGCGCCTATATGGCGGTCCGACTGGTGCCGGAGCAAGGGTTCGCGGTCTTACGCGAGTTGGGGACCCCCGCCAGCGCATGACCAATCGCGCGCTAGCCCGGATTTCAGCCGGCTTCGTCGCGCTGTTCGTGCTGCTGGTCGCGCGCCAGGCGTACGTGCAGATCTATGCGGCACCCGCCATCGCCGCCAAGCCCAATAATCCGCGGCACGCGCTGCTGGATGCCAATCGTGGGCGCATTCTGGCGTCGGACGGCACCGTGCTCGCGTATAGCCGCGGCGATCGACGGGTCTATCCTTTGGGGGCCGAGCTGGCCCAGACCGTCGGCTACGTTTCGGTGCGCTACGGTGCCAGCGGCCTCGAGGCCGCCTACGACCGGGCGCTGACGCCCGGCGAAACGTCGGGCGATCCGGCGACGCAGGTCGCCGCAATCCGCGCGGCCTTTTTGGGAAAGTCGCGCGCGAGCCGCGGTGCCGACGTGATCACCACCATCGTTCCGGCGTTGGAGAAGGTGCTCTACGCCGACCTCGCGCGGTACCGCCGCGGCGCCGGCGTCGTCCTCGATCCGCATACCGGTGCCGTCCTGGCGATCGCCAGCGTGCCGAGTTACGACCCGAACCACCTGGCGCGGCTGTTTGCCGGCCTGCGCGCCGACGACCAGAGCCCGCTACTCAATCGCGCTCTCAACGGTCTCTATCCGCCCGGTTCGACCTTCAAGATATTTACCGCGTCGGCGGCGCTGGATTCGGGGACGATCACCCTGCACTCGCACTTCGAAGATCCCGGATACCTGATGATCGGCAACTTTCGCTTGCACGACAACGACAGCGAGGCGACCGGCTATGCCGACGTGACGACTGCGTTTGCGCTCTCGAGCAACGTCGACTTCGCACAAATCGCGCTGCGCATGGGGACGCCGACGTTTTACGCGTACCTGCATCGCTGGCAGATCGGCGACTCGTTGGATTTTCAGTTGCCGGCCTCGCCGGCCGGCATTCCACCGGAGGCCAGCATCGTGCCCGGCGAGTTGGCCCAAATGGGCTTTGGGCAAGGAGCGCTGCTGATGACGCCGCTGCAAATGGCGCTGATCGGTTCGACCGTCGCCAACGGCGGGGTCGAGCCGCGCCCGTATATCGTCCGGCAGATCGTTCGGCGCGGACGCATCGCGAGCGTTTACAGCACCGGCGCGCTCTCGAACCCGGTGTCGAGCGACGTGGCGTCGAAGGTTACCTCGATGATGGAGGCAGTCGTTCGCAGAGGAACCGGTACGACGGCCGCGTTGCCCAACGTCGCGGTCGCGGGCAAAACCGGTACGGCGACCAATCCGTTTGGCCCATCGGACTCATGGTTCGTCGCCTTTGCACCGGCGCGCGCGCCGCGCGTTGCGGTCGCGGTGGTGGTCGAGAACGTCGGCTACGGCTCGCTCTATGCCGCGCCGATCGCGCGCGACGTCATTCGGACTGCACTGCAGGAGAAGTTGCGTGGCTGAGGCGCCCGAACGCATCTTCAACAATCGCTACCGCCTCGACGCCAAGCTGGGCGAAGGCGGGATGGCAACCGTGTTCGGGGCAACCGACGTCTTGCTTCGACGGCGGGTCGCGGTCAAGGTGCTGCGCGAGCAGTACGCTGCCGACCGGGAGTTCGTCCGTCGTTTCTACCAGGAAGCCGAATCGGCAGCCAAACTCTCGCATCCGAACATCGTCAACACCTACGACGTCGGGCACGAAGGCGACGCGTACTACATCGTGATGGAACTCGTCGACGGTCCGTCGCTGGCCGAGATCATCGCCGGCGACGGAAAGCTCCCCGAGGCCGTCGCCATCGATTACGCGGCGCAGATCGCCAGTGGCTTGGCCTACGCGCATCGCAGCGGCTTGATGCATCGCGACATCAAGCCCGCCAACATTTTGATTACGAAAGACGACATCGTCAAACTCTCGGATTTCGGCATCGCGCGCGCCGTCTCGGAGCACACGATGGCGCTGACCAAACCGGGACTCGTAATGGGCAGCGTCTACTACATCTCGCCGGAGCAGGCGCAAGGCCACGAAGTCCACGAGGCGTCCGACCTCTACAGCCTCGGGATCGTGCTCTACCAAATGCTGACCGGACGCTTGCCGTACACCGGAGAATCGCCGGTGACGGTGGCCCTCAAGCACCTCAACGATCCGGTTCCGCGGCTCGATAGCCGCGAGTTCGGCGTCAGTCCCGCGCTGGCGTCGATCGTCAACAAGCTGCTCCAGAAGCAGCCCGCACACCGCTTCAACTCGGCGAGCGAGTTGGCCAGCGCCCTGCGCGAGGCGCGGGAACGCCCGAGCGTGGCCGGCTTCCGTTTTGCCGACGACGCGCCTGCGCGCGGCGACGCACCCGAGCCGGGACCACCCTCGCGCCGCTTACCGCCGCGCCGCTCGCCGATGCCGGATCGCCATGGCGCCGACGACTTCGACGACGAGCCACGCCGGTCGCCCAGTCTAGGGGCAGTCGCGCTCCTGATCGTCTTTCTAGGACTTGCGACCGTCGCCGGCTTCCTGCTCTTCGGCCGCCCGCTCCCCTCGCTCAGCGCCGGCGTCACGGTCGGCAACTACCTGAAGATGACCGACGCACAAGCCTATGCCGCGATCGTCAACGACGGCTTGCGCGAGCGCGTCACGCGCAGTTCGAGCGACACCGTCCCCGCCAATCATGTCATCAACCAGAATCCTCCGCCTGGAACGACCGTCGAAAAGAACTCGCTGGTCGAAATCGTCGTGAGCAACGGCCAGCCGACGATCGGTCTGCCATCGGTCGTCGGCTACACCTACGTCGACGCGGAGCGCACGCTGCAAAGCCTTCCCAACGGCAACGTGGTGGTGACGATTGCGCGCCGCTACGACGACGCGCCCAAGGATAGCGTGATCGCGCAGCAACCCGTCGCCGGCACGCAGATTCGGCGCGGCAGCCGGGTGCGTTTGACCGTCTCCAATGGCCCGGCGCCGGTGACCGTTCCCAACTTCGTCGGTTTGACGACCACCGCCGCGCAGGCCGAAGCGAGCCGGCTCGGGATCGATGTCGACACCTCGTCGCGTGTGGCCGGCCTTCCCGCCGACACGGTCGCATCGCAAGACGTCGCCGCCGGGACGAAGGTCGACAAAAACGTGCTGATCCACCTGGTGATCAACAGCGGAACCGTCGCGGCCGTCGCACCTGTCGCCGGCGGCGCGAGCGTGACCATCCCGGACGTCACCGGCGAGTCGTACGCGCGCGCCATGCAGGCGCTGATCGCCGCCGGCTTCACCGTCACGCTACGGTACGCCGTGCAGAGTACCAACAATGGAACCATCGTGGCACAGCAACCTGCGACCGGCTCGGCCGCCCCGGGCGCGCCGGTCGCGATCACACTCTCGGTGTCGGGCGAAGTGCCGGATACCGGCGGCATGAGCGTCGCCGGTGCCGAGCGCGAACTCGCCGCCTACGGCTACGCGGTGGCCAAAACCGAGTACACGACCAAGGTCGGCGCCGACGGGAAGGTGGTCGGGACCGATCCGCTGGTCGGAACCAATCTGAGTCCGGGATCGACGGTCAACCTGATCGTCAACGGCACGGGACCGTAGTGCCGCGCACCGCTTCGGCGTCGGTGCGCGTGCTCGGGATCGATCCCGCGCTACGCGTCACGGGTTACGGCGTCGTCGAGCGCGGACGCGACGGTTTGACGCTGATCGAAGCCGGGGTCGTCGCGCCGAACCCGCGCAGCAGTCTGGAGGTTCGGCTACGCGTGTTGCACGAGGGCATCGCCGAGGTCATCGCCCAGACGCAACCGCACTGGGTGGTGCTTGAAGAAGTCTACGCGAACCCGCGCAACCCGCTGACGTCGATCATGATGGGTCATGCGCGGGGCGTATTGTGCCTGGCCGGCGCGCAGGCCGGGGTGAGCGTGCGGACGCTCGCACACGCGCACGTCAAGCGCGCCTTGACCGGTTCGGGCGCCGCGCGCAAGGAACAGGTCGCCGCGATGGTCACGCATCTGCTGAACCTTCGGGCGGCACCCAGCCCCCACGACGTTTCCGATGCGCTCGCCTTAGCGCTGGCGTTTCTCAACCTTTGGACCGGCCGGGCGAGCATCCCGGACGCCGGCTGAGCCGATGTTTTCATCGATCGCGGGGCGGTTGCGCGAGCGGCGTCGCGAGAGCGTGCTCATCGAAGCGGGTGGCCTGGGCTACGAGATCTTCGTGCCTCCCTGCATCGCGCCCAAGTTGCCGTCGATCGGCGAGCCGATCGCTCTCGAAGTCTACGCGGTGTTGAACCTCGACGGCAAGAGTGGCCGCTTTGCCTACTATGGCTTTACCAATGCGGTCGAGCGCGAGTTTTTCGAAGCGTTGCTGAGCGTCGCCTCGATCGGACCGCGCTCCGCAGCGCGGGCGTTCTCGGCGCCGATGTCGGCGATTGCCGGCGCGATCGCACGCGGCGATCACGGGTATCTGCGCTCGCTTCCGGGGATCGGGCCGCAGAAGGCCCGCGACATCGTGGCGAAGCTCCAACCGAAGGTGGCGCGATTTCTGCTCATTCAGGATGCGCCTCCGGCGCCCGCCGACGCCATCCCTGGGTTTGCGGAAGAAGCGCTCGCCGTACTCTTACAACTTGCCTACAAGCACAGCGAGGCCGAGACGATGATTCGCGAAACACTGCGTGACGAACCGGAGATCGTCGATTCCGAGGCGCTGTTGGCGCAAATCTACCGGCGCCGGGCTGCCAAGGTCGCGCGATGAGCGAGGAGACCGCGCGGCGGCGGTTGCTTGGCCCGGCCGACGTCGAGTTGCCGCGCGCGGTCGATCCGGCCGACACGCTCGAGGACGAAGTCTACGGCGCGAGCTTGCGGCCCCGAACCTTTGACGACTACGTCGGTCAGCGTCACGTGGTGGAGAATCTGTTGATCGCCATCGACGCCGCCGAACACCGCGGCGAGGCGCTCGATCACGTGTTGCTCTACGGCCCGCCCGGGCTCGGCAAGACGACCTTGGCCGCGCTGATCGCTCGGCGCATGGGCGCAAACTTTCGGCCGACCAGCGGGCCGACGCTCGAGAAGCCGAAGGATCTCGTCGGCATCCTCACGTCGCTCGAGGAAGGCGACGTCTTTTTCGTCGACGAGATTCACCGGTTGGGCAAGGTCGTCGAGGAGTTTCTCTATCCCGCCATGGAGGATTTCCAGATCGATTTCGTCGTCGATCGCGGCGCGTTTGCCAAGACGCTGAAACTGCCGCTCAAACGCTTCACGCTGGTGGGTGCAACTACCCGGGCGGGGCTGCTGACGGCGCCCCTACGCGAGCGCTTCGGCATCGTCCATCATCTGGACTACTACGGCGCAGCCGACCTGGAAGCGATCCTGCGCCGCTCGGCTGAGGTCCTGGACGTGCCGATCGACGCCGCAGGGGCCGCGACGATTGCCGCGCGCAGCCGCGGGACGCCGCGCATCGCCAACCGGCTTCTGCGGCGGGTTCGCGACTTCGCGCAGGTCCGCGCGCACGGTGCGATCACCGCTGCCGTCGCCGATCAGGCCCTCGCGCGCGAGGGGGTCGACGCGACCGGTCTCGACCGGCTCGATCGCGCCTACTTGGGCGTCCTGCTCGGGCAATACGGCGGTGGTCCGGCCGGAATCGCAGCGATCGCCGCGACGCTGACCGAAGACGCCGACACGCTGGAAGACGTCGTCGAGCCGTACTTGCTCAAGGCCGGCTTTCTGGTGCGGACCGCCGCCGGGCGCAAGGCCACGCCGCGCGCCTTCGACCTCTTCGGTACGCCGGTCCCGCCGGGCTTTCAGGAGCGTCTGCTGTAGTGCGTCGGCGCAGCTTTCTGGTCGCGGCGGCGGCGCTGCTGCCCTTGCGGGTGCGCGCACAAAGCGCTTCCGTCTTCGATCCGGCGCTCACCTCGCGCCGCCCGGCGCTGCGAGTGCTCCTCGGCAGCGGGAGCGTCGCCGCTGCCCCGGTCGGATTCCTGTTCAACGGACGACCGTACCGCGGCCGCGCCGAGCAGCTTCCCGACGGCCGCATCGTCGATCGCGTCGATCTCGAGTCGTATCTCTACAGCGTGGTCCCGCGCGAGATGGGTACCGGTTGGCCGGCGGCGGCACTCGCGGCGCAGGCGATCTGCGCGCGAACCTACGTCTTGCGGCGGAGCAATCCACGCCGCGGTTACGATCTCGTGCCGTCGGAAGCCGACCAGGTGTATGCCGGCATGCTGGGTGAGACGCCGGATGGTCGAGCGGCGGTCGACGCCACTGCCGGAATGGTCCTCACCTACGGCGACGGTTTTGCCAGCGTAGCGTATTCGTCGTGCTGCGGTGGACATACCGAGTCGTCGTCGGCGGCCTGGGGCGCGGCGCCGATCGCCTATCTCGAGGGTGTCGTGTGCCCGTGGTGCACGGCGTCGCCGGAGTACGCGTGGACGCGCGAACTGCCGCTCGAACGGGTGGCAAGCGCGTATGCCGCGCGACTCGATCCGATCGGCGCGCTGCAGAACGTCGCCATCACCACCCTCGATCGCAGCGGGCGCGCACGCGCGTTTCGCCTGGACGCATCGAGTGGGTCGACGATCGTGCCGGGCAATGCGTTTCGCTTGCGGGTCGGTCCGCGTGCGATCCCGAGTCTGCTCATCACCTCGCTGACGCAGGCCGCTGGAACCATCGGCATCGAAGGTAGGGGCCTAGGACATGGAGTCGGATTGTGTCAGTGGGGCGCTCGGGGCATGGCCATGGCCGGAAAGGCGTTCGGCGAGATTTTGACGTGGTACTTTCCCGGAACGGCGCTCGGCCATGACTGACGCGCGCAACGGTCAGATCGACGCGCAGGTGAGCGATGCCGACAAGCGCTATGGGTTGCGGCTACGCAAATACATCGACGTCGTGGTCGAAGATCCGTTTTCATCGATGCTCTTTCGCGGCGCCGTTGCCGACATTTCGCCGACCGGCATGCGCATCATTGCCGATCAGTACCTGCCGGTCGGAAGCAAGTACACCTTCACGATGAAGCGCAATCCGTTTCTGGTGCTCAAGGGCCAGGTGCGCTGGATTCGTTCGTTTACGAACGACACGTATCAGGTCGGCGTCTTGATCGTCGACGCAAACGACGAGGACCGCAAACGGCTGACCAACTTCCTCGAGCTGGAACGGCAGCGCCTGGGCAACGCGTGACGTCGCGCGGCGGCGTCGTCGGCCGGTGGGGCTGAACGATCCAGCGGGCGATCCGCTCGCCGGATCGAGCTACGACTACGAGCTTCCGCCCGAGCTCATCGCTCAGCAACCGGCACGGTGGCGCGATCGTAGTCGGTTGATGGTCGTGCGCTCCGATACGCTCGAGCACGTAACCTTCTCGGAACTCCCAAAGCTGTTGCGCCCCGACGACCTGCTGGTGCTCAACGAAACGCGGGTGGTCGCCGCGCGCCTTCGCGGCACGCGGCCGAGCGGCGGGGTGGCCGAGTTTCTGCTGCTGCACCCGAGCGACTCGCTGCGCTACGATCCGACCGCCCTGCGTTGGATTGCACTCGCCCGGCCGGCGCGCCGGCTCGGGGTGGGAACGCGCGTGAGCTTTGGAACGCGCGGCGAACTCGGCGCGGCGATCGTACGCGCGGCGCTTCCCGACGGCCATCGCGAGATCGAACTCGAGCTCGCGGTTCCGCTGGAGCGCTTTCTCGAACGCGCCGGAACGCTGCCGCTACCGCCGTACATCCAGCATCCCTCGCCCCGGGTGAGCCGTCGCTATCAGACGGTTTTTGCGCGCGTCCCCGGCAGCGTTGCGGCACCCACCGCATCGCTGCACTTCACACGGCGGCTGCTCGGGGACTTGGAGCGCCGCGGCGTCGAGCTCACGCGCATTACGCTCAACGTCGGGATCGGAACCTTTCGCCCGCTCGCGGTCGAGCGGCTCGAGGCACATGCGATGCACGCCGAAGCCTATGAGATTCCGCCGGAGGCTGCGGCAGCGATCGCGCGCGCGAAGACCGCTGGCCGGCGCGTGGTCGCGGTGGGGACGACCGTCGTTCGTGCCTTGGAGGGCAACATCCGGCGGCACGGCCGGATCGTTCCCATCAGTGAGGAGACCGATCTGTTCATCACCCCCGGCTACCCGTTTCGCGTCGTCGATGCGCTCATCACCAACTTCCACTTGCCGCGCTCGAGCTTGCTGGTGCTGGTCAGCGCCTTTGCCGGCCGTTCGACCATCGCGGCGGCGTATTGTGAGGCGGTGGTGCGAGGCTATCGCTTTTACTCCTTCGGCGATGCGATGCTCTTGGAACGGAAGGCGCAGCGGTGCTGACGGCCGAGTGGTCGTGGGAGTTCGCGGTCGCACGCGAACGGTTGTGGCCGTATCTGGCCGACACCGATTGGGTCAACCGGCATGCTGGGTTGCCGCGCATCGAGGCGCGCTACGAAGCGTTGCCCGAGGGCGGCGCGCGGCGCATCGCGTGGTTTCGCAAAGGGCCGGTGCTGGTCGAGTGGGAGGAACGGCCGACGCAGTGGCGCGTACCCGAGTTCTTCGCCGTCGAGCGGCTCTACGTCAGCGGACCGCTGCGGCGCTTTGCCAATACGACCACGCTGGTGGCTTTGGACAGCGGGCGCACGCACGTCGACGTGCGCGTCGAGTTGGAGGCCACCTCGCCGGTCTTCGCGCGCCTGCTCCCGCTGCTTGCCCTGCAGGGCCGGCGCGGCGCACAGCGCGCCTTTACCCTCGCCGCGCGCCTGGCCGGCGCCGATACGGTGCCGGGTGGCGGCGAAACGACCGCCCAAGCGCGCTTCGCCGGTCTACGCGGAATCGATCGGCGCGTCACAGCGGCGCTTGCCAGCCACGTGAGTTCGGCCGACGCGCGCGACCTCGCGCGCATGCAACCCTACGCGCTCGCCGATCGCTGGAACCTCGCGCGCCGCGAGGTTCTGCGCGGCTGCCTCGCGGCGACGCGCGCCGGCCTTTTTAACCTGCAGTGGAGCGTGCTCTGCCCGAGTTGCCGAGGCGGCAGCCCGCCCTTAGATTCCCTCGCCGGGCTACGCGCCGACCAACACTGCGCGGCCTGCAATCTGCCTTTCGATGCGGTCTTCGACCGCTCGGTCGAGGTCACGTTCAGCGCGGCGCCGGTGCGGCGCGACGCCGGGCGCCCGCCAGTGTACTGTATCGCCAATCCCCATGGGAGCGCCCACGTGCTCGCTCAGGTCACCGTCGAGCCCGGCGGTTCGGCCCATTTCGAGCTCGATCTCGCGCGCGGCCACTACCGCATAAACTGCATCGGTAACCCGAGCGTGCCCTTTGCCGCACTCGACGACGAGCCCAACGCACGTTTGACGGTAGACTTCGGCGACGACGCGATACCGCCCGTGGGCGCCGTCCGCGCCGGGGTCGTGGAGGTCGCGATCGGCAACCGGCACGCCCTCGCGCACACCGTGCGAATCGAATCCGCAGCCTGGCCCGACACGCTGCTCACCGCGGCGCAAGTTACCGCGCTCCAAGAGTTTCGGGATTTGTTTTCCTCCGAAGTCCTGGCCGCGGGGGTTGAGGTTGGCGTCGAGAGCGTTGCGGTGCTCTTCAGCGACCTGATCGGTTCGACCGCGATGTACGCAACGACCGGTGACGCCGCCGCATTTCGCATCGTGAGCGACCACTTTCGCACGATCCGTGCGATCGTCGAGCAGCACGACGGCGCGATCGTAAAGACCATCGGCGACGCCGTCATGGCGACCTTCCCCGATGCGCTGAGCGCGCTCGAGGCCGCGCTCAAGCTCGACGGCGCGGTGGCGGATCTCGACTGCGTCGCGGCGCCGCTGCGGCTGCGCGTCGGCCTGCACGCCGGTCCGTGCATTGCGATGAACGCCAACGACCGGATCGACTACTTTGGAACCAGCGTCAATCTGGCTGCACGGATGCAGGCGCTTGCCGGCGCGGGGGAGGTGGTGCTGACGCAGGAAATCGCGCAGCGCCCCGCCATGAACGCGCGTTTGCGCGCGGCCGGGCTGGAAGTCATCAACGAGTCGCAGCGCGTACGCGGGTTTGCGCAGGCCATTCCCGTGGCGCGCGTTCGCGCGCGGTAGGGAGCCGATGCCGTGCGCGGCGAAGCGCCCCGAGCGCGGTTTCGCGCGTTACCGGCGACTTCGAGAAGGGTAGAGAATACGCCATGAATACGTACGTCCCTAAAAAATGGGATCTCAGTGGGCTTCACGGGATATCCGACAATACGCTCCAGATGCACTTCGGTCTCTACGAAGGTTACGTGAAGAACACCAACCTTCTGAACGAACGCTTGGCCGAACTTCGCGCTGCGGGCAAGAACGTCGGTGCCGATCCCGCCTTTGCCGAGTTGGTGCGCCGGCTCGGCTTCGAGTACAACGGCATGCGCCTACACGAATACTACTTCGACAACATGACCAAGGCGCCGAGCGATATCGGCAGCGGAAAGCTTGCCGATGCCCTGGGTGCCGCCTACGGCGGCTTCGAGGCGTGGAAGAAGGACTTCGTCGCGGTCGGGGGGATGCGCGGCGTCGGTTGGGCGATTGCCTATCGGGACCTCACCAACGGGCAAATCACCAATCACTGGATCGGCGATCACGAAAACGGAAACCTGGCCGGTTTCGCACCAATCGTCGTGATGGACGTCTGGGAGCATGCCTTTCTGCTCGACTATAAGCCGTCCGAACGCGGGAAGTATATCGAATCGTTCTTCGCAAACATCGACTGGAAGGCGTGCGAAGCGCGGCTTACTTAGGAAGGAAGCTCGTCCTCGATCGCGCTCGGTGCGACGACGATGCTGCGAGCGTGCGTATACCAAACGAGTCCGGGCGGCGCGTCGAGCTGCTTGCGCACGTGTTTGCGTTGTGTGAAATCGACGGTAACCTTGCCGGCGTCGCGGGCACGTGAGTAGAACGCGGCGAGCGCCGCGGCCCGCGCGATCGCATCGGGGTCGGGCGGCTTGGCGTCGTCGCGTGCCAGGATCACGTGTGCGCCCGGCGCACCGCGCACGTGAAACCAGAGATCGTGCGGTCGCGCGTGACGAAACGTCAGTTCGGCGTTCTCCAGCGGCGAGCGTCCGATACTGATCCGCGAACCGTCGGATGCGCGCGTGACGAGCGGCCGTCGGCGCGGGCCGCGGCGCGCAGCCGAGGTCGGCCGCGCGGCATAACGCGAGGCTGCCTGTGCGACGTCGTCCAGGTCGGCGGCCTCCGCGCGCGCGGCCTCCCAGAGCAGCATCTCGACGCCGGCCAACTCGCGCGCCAGGGCGGCGTCGCGGCGGCGCAGGGGCTCGGCGCCGCTACTCAGCTTACGATACGCGCGAAAGACGCGCTGGGCTTCGGCCTTGAGGGCGTCGCGCGCGCCGGCCTCGGCGGTATAGAGGTGCGCGTAGATCGTCTCGCCGCGCTCGCGCAGCCGGTCGCGCTCGGCAACGCGGGCGAGCGCGGCGCCGACCTCGGCACGCTCCGCGATGATTTTCGCACGACGGCTCTCGAGCGTGCGCTCGAGCCGGGCGCGCCGGGTTGCGGCGCGATCCGCCCCGGCGCGCTCGGACTGCTCGTGCCAGGCGAGGCGCATCGCTTCCAGGGCACCGTCCAGGATGCGCCCCGGCGGCGGCACCTGATCCGCAGCCATCAGCGTGACCCGGCCGGGGCGACCGTCGCGCGTCGCCAGAAAGACCGGGGCATCGCCGGCGGCACGCGCAGCCAGGACCGCGCGCTCCTGCGCGTCGTCCGGCTCGCTGCGCGGCCGCGCCGGTGGCGCGCAGTAGACGTCGCCGACGCGAACCGAGCGAACGGCGTTGTTGGCCGGCGAAAATTCGCGTGCGGCGGCAACGATACGCTCCGACTTGGTGAGGATCGCGTTGCCGAAGCGTGGGATGAGTTCGAGGATCAAGCGTAGCCGTTCGGCAACCCCGAAGCGCGAGCGGCGCGCGAGATCGAGGAACAGGAGCCGCTCGCCCGTCACGCCGGCGACTGCCTCGATGCGCAGGCCGCGCAGCGCCGCATCGAGCGCGCGCGCAAACCCCGGCTCGGGCACGAGGTCGGCCTCCGCAGTCTCGAGCACGATCGTCGGCGGGCTGGCGAACACGTCGACCGCCGCAACGCGCATTCCGGCGCTCGTCCGGACGCGCAGCGCCAGCCGGCCGTCGGCCAAGCGCCCCGCCTCGACGATCCGGCCGCCGCCGATCTCCCGCTGCAACTCGCCGGCCAGGCGGGCGATGACCGGCCACTCGATCGTCACGGCCTCACTGCTTCACGCGGAATTGCGCGCGGCCTGCCCGAAACGAGCCCTCCGTGAGACCGCGCTTCACCGCTCTTTCGATTGCCGCCCTGCTCGTCGTCGCCGGCTGCGGTGGCGGCACCGCCCACCCAAGCGGCTGGCACCCGGCACCGGGGCCGTCGCCCGATCTCTGGAGCCACGGGTCCGGCGCGTTGCGCCAGACCTATCGCTACCAGAGCTTCGCGTTCAACGGGACGCTGCAGGACCTCGCCTCGCAGCAGGTGACCACGGTCGTGCTGCACTATCCCGGCACCCACTTCGACGGGAGCAGGATTTACCGTCCCTGCCCCGGATTGGCGGCGGTCGCGACGTTCCGCGACGGCGCCAAGCGGATGCTCGTGCAGGGCTTCGCGGTGCAGGGCGACCGTGCCGTCGTCGTGACCTACGTACGCCCGCTCAACACCCCCATCGCCGCGCCGGTCGCCGACGCATTCCGTCAGGCGCTCTGCGTCGCTCCCGGCTAGGCGCGAGCGATGACGCCGCTCGGTCCTGGCCTCCTGGTCGTCGTCTCGGGACCCTCGGGGGCAGGCAAGGACACGCTAATCGCCGCGGTGCGGGCCGAGCATCCCCACCTGCGCTACTCGGTCTCGACCACGACGCGCGAACCGCGACCGGGCGAGCGCGACGGGGAGCACTACCGCTTCGTGGATCGCACGGCGTTCGAGCACGCCCGTGCCGGCGGCGCCTTTCTCGAGACCCGCGAATACAACGGCAACTGGTACGGGACGCCGCGCGACGCCTTGGAGCTGGCCCTGGGGGCCGGCGACGACATCGTCATGAAACCAGAGGTAAACGGCGCGCTGGCCGTCAAGAGAGCGTATCCGGACGCCGTTCTCATCTTCCTCGTGCCCGAACGCCTCTCCGACCTCCGCGAGCGACTACTCGCGCGGCGGACCGAAACGAACGAGGAAGTGGCCGAGCGTCTGGAGATCGCCCACCGCGAGATGCGCTTCATCCGCGAGTTCGATTACCTCGTCGTCAATCCGCAGGGCCGCTCGGCCGAGGCCGCGCGCGACCTTGCGGCGATCCTGCGCGCCGAGCGGCTACGCATCCACCGGATCGGGGACGGGGTTATCGAGCGGGTAACGCACGCCTGAGTTCACGCCATTAGGAGTATCATGAGCACGTCCGTCTTCGGAGACCTCGACACCCTTCTCAAGCACGCCGACTCGAAGTTCAGCCTGGTCAACATCGCCACCAAGCGTGCGCGCCAACTGAACAACTGGATCCGGGTCGCCGCGCTTCCGGCGGCCGAGCGGCGCGAGTATTACGCCAGCGAGCCGCTGGTCGACAAAGACACGATCAATCCCAACAAGCCGGTCTCGATCGCCTTGGATGAAATTGCCGCCGGCAAAATCGAGTATCACCGAACGCGCGAAGGCATCAAGTAGCTCGAAAGCATGTGCGGGATCGTCGGTTACATCGGCGGGCGCGACAGCGTGCCGATCATTTTGGACTCCTTGGCTCGGCTCGAGTATCGCGGCTACGACAGCGCCGGCGTCGCGGTCATCGACGCCGACGGCCGGCTGGTGGGGTCGAAGGCCGAAGGCAAGCTCTCGCGGCTGGCCGAGCGGCTGCGCAATGGCGAGCGGATCGCCGGTACCGTCGGCATGGGGCATACCCGCTGGGCGACGCACGGCCGCCCGACCGACGCCAACGCCCACCCGCACCTCGACTGCAGCGGGCGCATCGCGGTGATCCATAACGGGATCATCGAGAACTATGCGTCGCTGCGCGACCGGCTGATCGCCCAAGGGCACCAGTTTCGCAGCGAGACCGACTCCGAGGTGCTCGCGCACCTGATCGAAACGCATCGGCGCGCAAGCGGCAACCTCGAGAGTGCCCTGCGCGCAACCTTGGCCGAGGTGCGCGGCGCCTACGCGCTCGGCGTCCTCTCCAGCGACGAGCCGGATCACCTGCTCTTTGCGCGCAACGGTGCCTCGCCGCTGGTCATTGGGATCGGCAACGACGAGATGTTCGTGGCTTCCGACACGCCGGCGCTCCTGCCGTACACGCGCCGCGAGATCATCCTGCAGGAGGGCGAGATCGCCGTCATCGACCGTCGCGGCGCGCGCCTCTCCGACTATGCCGGAAATCCGATCGCGCGTGAGGTCGTGACCGTGACCTGGGATGCGGCGGCGGCCGAGAAGACCGGCTACAAGCACTTCATGCTCAAGGAAACCTTCGAGCAGCCCAGCGTGGTGAACGAGACGCTCGCCGGTCGGCTGCAGCCCGATGGGAGCGTCGATCTCGCCGGCGACCTCGGGACCATCGACGACGCGCGCTTGCGCGCCATTTCGAAGATCGCGATCACCGGGTGCGGCACCGCGTATCACGCCGGCTTGGTCGGCATGTATCTGCTGCGCTCGCTGGTCCGCGTGCCGGTCGAGATGGAGCTTGCCAGCGAGTTTCGCTACGGCGACCCGGTCATCGATCCGACCACGCTGGTGGTGGCCATGTCGCAATCCGGCGAAACTGCCGATACGATCGAGGCCGTTCGGGTCGCCCGAGCGAGCGGCAGCGCGGTGCTCGGAATCTCGAACGTGCTCGGCTCGCATCTCAGCCGCCTCGCCGACGGAACGTTGTACACCCGGGGCGGGCCCGAGATCGGCGTCGCGGCCACGAAAACCTACGTTTCGCAAGTCACCGCCATCGCGCTCTTCGCGCTGCACCTGGCGCGACTGCGTGGCAGCGCGGACGCCGACCGCCTGCGGGAAATCGGGCGCGGCTTTCAACTCCTCTCCGCCGCGATCGACGTGGTATTGGATACGTCGGCTGCAATTCGCAAGGTAGCGCGCTCGATGCGCGCGGCCCGCAGCGTCCTGTTCCTGGGACGCTACATCAACTTTCCGACCGCGCTCGAAGGCGCGTTGAAACTCAAGGAGATCTCCTACATTCACGCCGAGGGCTATGCCGCGGGTGAAATGAAGCACGGCCCGATCGCCCTGCTCGACCCCAACGTTCCGGTCGTCGGCATCATGACCGAAGGGCGCGTCCGCGAGAAGATGCTCTCGAACTTGATGGAATCCAAAGCGCGCGAGGCACCGATCGTGGTCGTGGCCAATACGGGCGATGCCGAGGCGGCTGCAATCGCCGATCACGTGCTGTGGGTTCCCCGCGTCGACGAAATGCTCTCACCGATCGTCAACGTGATTCCATTGCAGCTGCTCGCCTACCATATCGCCGACATCGAGGGGAAGGACGTGGATCAGCCGCGCAACTTGGCCAAAACCGTCACCGTCGAGTAGCGCAGCATGATGCGAAACGACGGACGCCGCCCGAACGAGTTGCGCCCGGTGCGCATCGAGCCCGGCTTTTTGGCGTACGCCGAGGGCAGCGCGTTGATCTCGCTAGGGATGACGCGCGTGCTCTGCGCGGCGACGCTCGAGGAGAAGGTACCGCCCTGGATGCGGGGCCGCGGCACGGGTTGGGTGAGCGCCGAGTACGCGATGTTGCCGCGCGCGACGCACGAGCGCACCCAGCGCGAGGCGACGAAGGGGCGCGTCGGCGGACGCACGCACGAGATCCAGCGCATCATCGGACGGGCGCTGCGCGCGGTGACCGACTTTACCAAGCTGGGCGAGCGCACGGTGTGGATCGACTGCGACGTGCTTCAGGCCGACGGCGGGACGCGTACCGCTGCCGTGACCGGGGCCTACGTCGCCCTGGCGCTCGCGCTCGCGCGCCGCTTCGACCCCGCCGATCGCGCCGGCTGGCCGCTGACCGGCGCCGTCGCCGCGATCAGCGTCGGGATCGTCGAGGGCGTACCGCTGCTCGATCTCGCCTACGACGAGGACAGTCGCGCGCATGTCGACATGAACGTCTTCATGACCGAGAGCGGCAAGTACGTCGAACTCCAGGGCACGGCCGAAGCTGCGCCCTTCGATCGCAGCGAGTTGGAACGGCTGTTGGCACTTGCCGAGGGGGGCATCCGGCAACTCCACGCCGCGCAGACGGCCGCGATTGCGGAAGCGCGCGATGGCCGCTGATCCGGAGTTTGCGGCGCTGGTCGAGCGGGTCGGAGCCTTCCACCTGAGCGACCGGGAGTTACGCCGGCTGCAGGCAAACGCGGCCGCGGCGGTCGCCGCCGGCCGCGACGATGCCGCGCTGCGTCGCGCGTATCTGGTCGCGGTCCGCCGCTACTTCGAGGATTTTCGGCGCGAAGCGCGCGAGCGCTTGCGCGAGGTCGATCGGCGCCTGGAGCAGGCGGCCCAAGTCCAGTTCAACCTCGGGGCCGAGCGCGGCGTCGCGGTCAAGCGGGTCGAGGCCACCGAAGCCGTCCTTGCAACCTTATCGGCGTTTGCCGCCGACGCGACGCATCCATGAAGCTCCTCGACAACGTTGGACGTGCGACGATCGAGTTCTTCGAATACGCCGGCGGGATCACGACCCTGGCCGGCGAGTCGGCGAGTTTCATGGCGCGCTTGCGCATTCGCGCCGGCGAAACGATCGCTCAGTGCTATCTGCTCGGATATCAATCGACGATCATCGTCCTGTTGACCTCGCTCTTTACCGGGATGGTCATCTCGCTCGAGTCGGCCCAGCAGGCGGTGTCGTTCGGCGTCGGAAGTCTCGTCGGCGGCGCCGTCGCGTATGGATCGGTGCGCGAGTTGGGGCCGATGCTCACCGCCGTGGTCGTGGCCGGTCGCGTCGGCGCGGCGATCGCCGCCGAGCTCGGCTCGATGGTCGTCACCGAGCAAATCGAGGCGTTGCGCTCGATGGGCATCGAACCGGCGCGCTTCTTGGTCGTCCCGAGGGTGCTCGCGTTGACGATCATGCTCCCGCTCCTGACGGTTTTCGCCGACGTGGTCTCGATCGTCGGCGGGATGTGGATTGCCTTCAGCTACGCACACATTTCTAACGACGCCTTTATTGCATCCGCGCGTCAAACCATCGGCTTCGAAGACGTGCTCAAAGGCTTGTTGAAGTCGGTCGTCTTCGCGCTGATCATTGCATTCGTCGGGGCGTATCAGGGCTTACGCACGCGCGGCGGCGCGGCCGGCGTCGGAAAATCTACCACCGGCGCCGTGGTGCTCTCGATCATCCTAATTTTTATCTCGAACTTCGTGCTTTCGTTTCTGCTCTTCGGTGGACAGTAGCATGGGGACGATCGCGCGGCTCGATGACGTGACGCTCGCCTTCGGGGACCGGATCATCCTGAAGAACTGCTCCCTGGAGATCGTAGAAGGCGCAGTTACCTGCATCGTCGGGCTCTCCGGTGCCGGAAAGTCGACGATCCTGCGTCTGCTGGACGGCCTGCTGATTCCGCAGGAGGGTCACGTCTACGTCCGAGACCGCGACATCTGCCACCTCAGCGAAGGGCAAGCCAACGAGTTACGCCGCAAGATCAGCTTGGCATTTCAGTTTGCCGCCTTGCTCGATAGCTTGACCGTCGGCGAGAACGTCGAGCTCCCGCTGCGGGAAATCCCACACCTTTCGGCAGCCGAGGTCCGCCGCATGGCGCTCGACGCGCTCGAGAGCGTCGGCCTGGCGCATACCTTCGATAACTTGCCGAGCGAGCTCTCGGGTGGGATGCTCAAGCGCGCCGGCTTTGCGCGCGCGGTGGTCACCTCGCCCGAACTGGTCCTCTACGACGAGCCGACCACCGGTTTAGACCCGATCGTGACGCATCTGATCACCGAGACGATCGTCAAGCTCCGCGATCGGCTCAACGGGACCGCGGTGGTCATCTCGCACGACCTGCAGTCGATCTTCATGATGGCCGACTACGTTGCGATGCTCTTCGAAGGGGCAATCATCGCCTACGATACCGCCGCCAACATCCGCAGCTCGCGCAACCCGATCGTACAGCAGTTCCTGCAAGGCTCGGAAGTCGGGCCGATTCCGATATGACGCACCAGGCACGCCCGGCGCGGGTGTTAAAGAAGCGCCCATGAGCAAACAGGCGCAGGTGGGGGCTTTCGCGATCGTCGCGCTCCTGCTGCTCTTTGGCGTCTTCTACGTCATTACCGACTTCGGCACGCGCCAGACCGGATATCGCGTCGGCATCCACTTTCAGTCGGCGGCCGGCCTGACCCCGGGTGCCCTGGTGTACTTCAGCGGCGTCAACGTCGGATCGGTCGATTCGATCCAGCTTCTCCCCGACAACACCGTTGACGTCATCCTCGCGGTCAATCGCGACATCGACATCCCGCTGGCCTCGCGCTTCCTGATTCAGGCGCCCCTGACGGGTACGCCAAACGTCATCATCGTTCCACCGCGCCCGAGCGCCGAACCGGGTCCGCTGCTGGCGCGCACCGTCTTGCCGGTCGATCGGCAGCCGCAAGGTACCAATAGCGCGACGATCGCCGACCTGCTCGAAGAAGGCCAAGGTCAGATCAAGCGCCTCTCGGCGATGCTCGGCCTGATGGAAGCGCGCACGCCGAAGCTGCTCGACTCGCTCCAGACCACGCTCGATAATGCCAACGACCTCACCATGACCGCCAAGACGTCCATGCAGCAGGTTGCCGGGCAGTTACTCGCGCTCACCACGACCCTGCAGTCGAGCCTGAGCAGCGCCAGCGGTAACATCGATCAGTTGACCGGCACCTTAAACGTTTCGGCGCGGACCGACTCGCAAAAGGTTGCCTCCCTGCTGACGCAGTTCCAAAGCACGTCGACGGCGCTTAACGCATCGATGCGGTCGTTGCAGTCGATCGCCACCGACCCGCACCTGAAGAGCAACGTCCTTGAGACGACCAAAAACATCGCGCAACTGACCCAAACGCTCGCCGAGTTGAGCGACGATCTTCGGCAAGTGACCGGCAATCCGCAGACCCAGGCTCAGATGCGCGACACCGTTGCCAATATCGACGCGACGATGCAGCGCGCCAACTCGCTGCTGGGCGCCCTGGGCGGGAAGAGTAACGTCTATGGCGTCGATGCAGCCGCAACGCCGTATCCGAGCGCGGCCGGCGCCGTCACCCCGTATCCGTTGCCCCCCTCCGCGCGGATCGTTCCGGCGTCGAACGTTCCGGCCGCGCACCTTCCCAGCGTTCCTCCGCTGTCGGCAACCGCGGCGCCTGCGAACGCGACGAGCCTGCACGATAAGCTCGGAAAGATTGCCAAGAGCCTCGTGCAACTGCAACTGCGGCTATACGAGCTATCGCCGCAGCACGCGTGTTGTGCAAACCCCGCCCTGCCGAGCAATCGGGGACCTTCGGGCGATTTGCACCTCACGTTCTTACCCGGCTTCTCAACCAGCTTTTTGATCGGTGCCGACGCCATCGGTAACCGCACGACCTACGACGCGGCCTTACTCAAGCGGCTTGGACCGGATGCGCACGTCGGCGGCGGCGTCCTCTACTCGCAACTCGGCATCACCGGCGACGTCGGCCTGCACGGTCCGCTGGGCTTCCAGGGCTATCTCTACGATCCGCGCTACCCGATGCTGGACCTCTATGGAAACGTGCGCATCATGCCCGGAACCACGCTGTTCTTCGGACAGCGCGATATCCTCCACGCCGCACGCCGTAACGTGATCGGACTGCAGCACATCTTCTGATGGAAGGCGCGCGGCTGCGGGTTGGAATTATCGGCGCGGGTGCGATGGGCAGCCTGTTTGCCTACCATCTTGCCGAACGATGCGACGTCACCATTCTGGATAGCAATGCGGCAACGGCGCGCGCAATCGCACGATCGGGCGTCAGCGTCAACGACGCCCCGCCGCGCGCGATTGCGGTGGCGGACGGTCCGCGCGACCTGTTTGCCTCGCAAATCCTGTTCCTGTTCGTCAAGGCGGTCGATACGCTGCGCGCGCTGCGCCCGTTTGCCGGCGAGTTGAATCCGGCCACGCCGATCGTCTCCTTGCAGAACGGCGTAGGCAACGAGGATGCCATCAAGACGGCGCTCGGAGGAGCGGTCCCGGTCGTTCTCGGGATCACCACCGAGTCTTCGGTGACCGTTGCTCCGGGGCACGTGCGCAGCTCCGAGAGCGGCAATACCATCATCGGCTCGGCCTCGGCATCGGCGGCCACGGTTCGAACGGTGGTCGACGTCCTCGCGCACGGGGGCCTGCGTGCGGCCAGCGTCTACGACATTCGCCCGCACCTTTGGGGCAAGCTGGTCGCCAATGCGGCCATCAACGCGCTCTCGGCGTTACTCGACTGCACCGCGGGCGCGATCGTCCGCGATCCCAATGCGGCGCGCCTGGCGGAGTTGCTTGCCGAAGAGACCGCCGCGGTCGCAAACGCGCTCAAGGTCAATCTGCCGTTTGCCAATCCGTGGCAGTACGTCACCGAGGTCGCCGCGCTGGGAGCCGAGGACAAGAGCTCGATGGCGTTCGATTTCGAGTCGGGGCATCCGAGCGAAATCGATCACCTCAACGGCGCCGTCGTCGCCTTCGGCCGGCGCACCGGAACTCCGGCACCCTACAACGATGCAATAGCGCGGCTGGTCCGCGCCCGGGAAGCGCTCGCCGAGCAGCGGCGCTAGCGCCCGGCTACGCCTGCGGTGAGAGCCTGAGCAGGCGAATCGACCCGGAGTGCACGGTGATCTGCACGGCGCGCTTGCTGCCACCGTTAACCGCTTCGTCGATCGTCTCGCTGGTACCCGAGGAGTTCCCGCGTAGGTTGAAGTCGCTGAAGAGGGTGCCGCGATCGGTGTGGAGCCGTGCTACGAAGCGTGCTTTCTCGTTGATCCAGACGGTGACGTTGCCGGTACGCGCCGAGAAGTGTAGTGTCCCGCGCCAGTGGGTCGCACCGAGGGTCGCGCGGATCGAGCCCGTCCCCACCGACGCCTGCGCCGTGCCCGGCACCAGGATCTGGACGTCGCCGTCGTCATCGTGCACGATTGCGCTTCCGGTGAGGTTGGTGAGCTCGACGTGACCGCGCCCGACGCGCAAGTCTAGGCGGACGCCGTCGGGAACGCGCAGCAGCAGTTGTGCCAGCGGATCGGGCGCATCGATCGCGATACCGCCGGGCTCCGGCGCGATATGCGGTGCCGCCGGTGGCACGTTGCCCAGCGCCGTCGCCGCGACCGTGAACTTGGTTCGCGGCTCGCCGATGGCGGGTTGATAGACGCCGACGTTGGCGGCGGCGACCCGTACGGTCATGCGGGCACCCGGTCGCAGCGTGCCGATCGTCGTAGCGAACGGCCGCGGCGAGGAACACCCGGCGAGCAACGCCGTCAGCAGCGTGAGGATGGTCGTACTGCGCATAGCGCTAGCGCTCTTCGGTGCGATCGCGCGGATGGGCCTCCTCGTAGGTTCGCCGCATGTGCTCCATGGAGACGTTGGTATAGACTTGCGTGGTCGTCAGGCTCTCGTGCCCGAGGAGCTCTTTGATGGTCATCAGGTCGGCGCCGTTTTCGAGTAGATGGGTCGCGAACGAGTGGCGCATGACGTGCGGTGTGACGTGGCGCGCGATCCCGGAGAGCGCGGCAAACTCGCGAAAGACGACCCACGCCTGCCGGTGCGAGAGCCGGCGACGACGGTTGGAGAGAAAGAGCGCCTCGTCGGCACTGCGCGGGCGCACGCCGAGATACGCGCGGACTGCCTCGGCGGCCGCCTGGTTGATGAAGACGGCACGCTGCTTGTTCCCTTTGCCGATCACGCGCATCACCCGGCGCTCGAGGTCGATGTCGGTAAGGTTGAGGCCGACCAGCTCGGCCCGGCGAATCCCGCTCGCATAAAGCAGCTCCATGATCGCGACGTCGCGGAGCCGTCGGGCTTCGGTCTTGCCGGCGACGCGCGTTCGCAGCAGCCGTGCCACCTCGGGTTCGCTCAGTACCCGGGGCAGACGCTTCGCGGCTTTCGGCGGCGGTACGTCCTGGGCCGGGTTGTCGCCGCGCCGGCCCTCGCGCTTCTGCAGCGCGTAGAACGACCGCAAGGCCGCGATCTTCCGGCGCACCGACGTCGGCGAGTACCCGCGCGGGCCCATCAGCTCCATCACAAACCGGCGAATCTCGGAGACCCCGGCCGCTCCGAGGGTAAGAAACGGAGCACCTTTCGGGTGCCCCGGTTCGAGGAAGTTGCCGAACAGCTCGATGTCGCGAGCGTATTCTTCGGAAGTGCGCGGGGACTGCCCGCGTTCGAGCCGGAGATACGCCGCGAACTCGGCAATCTGCGGGTCGCTGGGGAGATAGGAGCTCATCGCAGAGACGTTTTTACCCGCCGCTCAAACTCCGACCTTTACCGTCAGCCAGTAGCTGCGAAACGGTAAGCCGAACTCTTCGGCGCCCTGCTGCACCGCGCTGGTCGGTCCGCCCTGGGCTGCGCTACCGTAGTAGTTTTGCGGTTGGAAGACTCCGGCACCAATCAGGCCGTACTGTTGCGCCGCGCTATTGCGAATCGGGCTGCTCTGCGCCGACACGACGATCCCGCGGTAGCGCGCCCCGGCAGCGTTATAGGTCGTCGAGAACGCGAGGTTGGCCGGCGTCGGATTGAGCCCGGGGCATTGCGACAGGCGCTGCAGGTAGCGCGTGACCAATGCCGCGGGAACGCTGACTTGAGGAATCTGTGAAATCGGAACGAGCCCCCCGAGCAACGCGTCGCTCTCCCACGACTGGTAGAGATCCACCTGGAGATTCGTGGTTGCGGTAAAGCGGTGTCCGACCGCTACTTCGAGGTCTTGTGCGGTCTCGGGTTTCAGGTTCGGATCGGCTTCCGAGGCAATCGCGGTCAGCGCACTGCTCCCGGTCGTGGTCGAGGGACAGTTGACGCTCGTCGGCGAGCCGTAGACCGGCGGGGCAAGCGCGATCAACGAAGGGTCCGGCTCGCTGTAGGAGCGCCCGCCGGTGAGCCGCACGACGTCGCTCGGATCGGGTCGATAGACGAACGACAGCCGCGGGTTGACTGAGGTCGTGTGCGTGTCCACCGACCGCTGGATCCAGAAGCTGCCAACCGACGAAAAACGGTAGCTTGGGGTCCAATCCTCGGTCACGAAGTAGCTCGCGGTCGCAAGCGAGAGCTGCGGGTTGTAGCCGAAGTACGGATAGGTCGTGCCGTCGGCGAGGGTGTACGGGAACGCCCCGTCGTTCTGCGTTTGCCGCAGCCAGGTGTATCCGAATGCGACATCGTTCTTCGACGACGCGAAGTCGTCACTGACGAGGTAGCCGCGCGTCTTGTAGAGGTTGAGGTAGTACGGGCCGGGACCATACGGACCGTAGGGCACGGGCGGTCCCTTTTGCGCGTTATAGTTGTACGCGTCGGCGTAGGCTTCGAGCGTGATGACGCCGGCTCCAAGGAGTTGCGTCGCACGCGCGTCATAGTCCTGATTTCCGAGCGAGCGCAACCGGTCGACGCCGCCGCCGAACGGCCCGTAGAAGGCGGTGGCGTACTGCTTGGCGGTCATGCAGGTGTAGCCGGCCGGTACGTCCTCGAGCACCGCAATGCTGTGGTAGCACGAACGCGGCTGGCCGTTGACCAGAATCGTGTTGGGGTTGTTTCCCAGTCCGGCGATCGTCTGCTGCGCGCCGTAAAGCACGTACGGATAGGTTTGGTAGTCGTTGTCGCCGTTGCCGGTGGAGTTCGACCAGTCGGTCGCCGAGTAGGCCGTCAGTTGCAGCGACGTGCGCGGCGAAAACGCATAGCGTAGCTTCCCGACGAAGTTTTTCTGCGAGTAGCCGCCCGAGACGACATAGTTGTTGAAATCGCTATTGACGTTGGCGGCGGTCAGATCCGGCGGCGGCGCATTTCCTGCGTAAGCGGGGTGGACGGCGCTGGATTGAAGCAGCGCACGCTGAAGGCGGCGCGCGGTCGGAAAGTTTCCGGTGGTTCCCCGCGAGCCCCAGGCGAAGGCGTAGCCCAGCTTCCCCACCGTGCCGGTACCGAGAAAACCGCTCATGAGCTTGTCGTTCGAGCCGACTCCCTGCGTCACCGAAACGTGATCGTGCCGCGTCGGGTTGATGGTCTCGAAGTTGACGGCGCCGGCGATGGTCGATGCGCCGAACAGGCCCGAGGCGCCCGAACCGAAGATCACGTCGGCGCCCGAAAGCCCCCAGAACGGCGACACGTTGAAGTTATAGCCGTTCCCGAACGCACCGATCGGACCGATCGGATGCCCGTCGAGCAGTGTGGCCGTCTCGGTCGGGTCGTAGCCGCGAATCGAGAGCGACATGTCGTCGCCGACCGACGAACTAGTCGCGGTGATCACACCCGGGACGCTGGTAAGGACGTCGCCCAGGCGTTGATAGTTCTCGCTCTGCACGATGTTGGTGTCGATGTGGGTGTCGATCGTGGTCGTGGTTTGGAGCGCGGCGCGGCCCGCCGTCGCCACGTATGCGATTTCGCGCATCCCCGCCGCCTGCCGGTCGATCGCGGTCTCGAATGAGACCTCGGGCTCGCCCATCGCGACCGGCAGTTGCGGTGCGCGGGTGGTCTGGTAGCCGATCGCACGGATCAGGACGTCGTACGTTCCGGGCGCCCGGTCGCGAAAGCGAAAGACCCCGTCGGCGTCGGTTTTTGCGACAGCGACGCGATGCCCGTCGCGCAGCAGCTCGACCGTCGCCGAGACCACCGGCAACCCCGTCTGCACGTCGAGGATACGCCCCGAGATCGTCGTACCGTGATTTGCGAGCGCGCCCAGGGTGGCGCTGAAGAAGAAGACGGAGGCGAGTGCCGCCGTGCGGCAGCTTCGTAGTACATCGGCGAACGACATCATGTCGCCACAATGCCGGGCCGACCTTATGCTTGCTTTATCGCGGCACTAATCGAACCCGCGGTGCGGTTGCCGCGATGGCGCGGCTGGAACCGCTTTCGGTGAAGCGCTACGCCAAGCCCCGGGCAAACGGTAGCGGCGCGCGCAGTGCCCGCAGCGGTAGGGCCGGCGAGAAGAAGAAGCCTTGCGCAAACTGCACGCCCAGGCTCTCGACCGCGCGTAGCTGCTCGGCCGTCTCGACGCCCTCGGCAACCGTGTAGAGACCGAGACGGTCGGCCAACGCGACGATACTGCGCACGATCGCTTCCGCGTGACGGTCGCTGGCAATCGAGCTGATGAAACTTCCGTCGATTTTGACGCCCGAAATCGGCAGCCGGTGCAGATACGCCAGCGACGAGTATCCGGCACCGAAGTCGTCCAGGACGATCGCAATACCGGCGTCGCGCAGCCGCTCGAGATTGGTGCGGGCTTGGTCGGGGTCGGTCATGACCGTCGTTTCGGTAATCTCGAGCCGAAGTGCCGCAGGCGGAAGCGACGCGGCGGCCAGCGTCGCACCGACATGGGCGACCAGATCGCCCCAGCAGAGCCGGCGAGCCGAGACGTTGACCGCAACCGGTGTCTCGGGAAAGCGCTCGGCGATGGTCGACGCATCGAAGCACGCCCGGCGCAGCATGCGATCGTCGATCGCATCGATCAAGCCGCGCCGCTCGGCGTACGGAATGAAATCGCGCGCCGCGACGATCCCGTGGCCTGGGCGATCCCAGCGCGCCAGCGCCTCGAACGACGCCAGCGCGCCGCTTGCGATCTCGACCACCGGCTGGTAGTACGGTACGAACTCATCGCGCTCGAGGCCGCGGCGTAGGTCGGTCTCGGTCTGCGATTCGGCCGCGACGCGGTTGCGCATGGTGGCGTCAAAGGTGACGAACTGCCCGCGCCCACGCTCCTTGGCAGCGTACATCGCGATGTCGGCGTCGCGCAGAAGCTCCTCGGGAGCACGATACTCGCCCGCGATCTCCACCACACCCAGCGACGCACCGGTATAGATCACGCGTCCGCCCAAGAGCATCGGCTTCGCCAACGCCCCGAGCACGGCGGCGGCGATCTGCGCCGGTGGCATCGATCCCTCACAGACGATCACGAACTCGTCGCCGCCGAGCCGGTACACCGTGGCATCCGGCGGGAGTGCGTCGCGCAGGCGCACGGCGATCGACTTCAGCAGCTCGTCCCCGGCCAAGTGCCCGAGCGTGTCGTTGATCAAGTTGAAGCGATCGAGGTCGACGAAGAAGACCGCGCCGCGCGGCTCGCCCTCGTCACGCGCCAAGAGGGTCGCGGTGCGTTCCAGGAACGCCGAACGATTCGGTAGGCCGGTGAGCGAGTCGGTGTGCGCGATGCGCCGCAACTCACCCTCGACTTCCTGACCGATCGCGAGCTGGCGCTCCAGGCGCGTCCGCGCCAACTCGAGTGCGGTGGTGCGCGCGCGGGCAGCGGCGTCGCGCCACAGCACGACGGCGAAGAGTGCGGCCAGCGACCAGAGCGCCAGCGCGAGTACCGTCCCCGACGATACGATGCGCGCATCCGCCGCGCGCGTCGCGGCTGCGTCGACCAGCACGTGCAACCGCGCACGGGTATACGGAATCGATCGTACCAACTCGAGCCAGCCTGAGCGGTGCGCCGGTAAGACGCTGGAACGGAGCACCACCGCACCGGAGTGGCTGCTCACGAAGGCAATCGCGTGGCTACCAGGGGCGACCGCCAATAACCGTAAGAAGCGCGCGGTCAGGGCGTCGACGCTGAAGACACCCGCAAAGCGCGGCCCACGGTAAAACCCGCGCACGACGCTCACAAAGCTCTTGCCATCCTCGGTGTACGGTCCGACGACGGCAACCCTGCGGCTGCCCCGCGCAGCCCGGTACCACGGCTGCCGGGTGTAGTCGGCCTGCCTGCCGATCGTCTTGAAGTAGCGCACTCGGCCGCGCGCGTCGGTCGACCAGTAGACGCCGGCGGTGGTGACGTAGCTCATGGCCGAGCCATCGGCCGCCCGCTCGTAATAGATGCCCAGCAGACCGAACCGGGCGCCAAAGCCGCCGGGAGCATAGAATGGCCCGAGCCCGTAGATTGCCGGGTTACCGCGACCTTCAAAGAGTCCCTTGGTGAGCCGCTGCGCCAGTGGCAGGTCGTCGTGCACTCCGCCGAAGATCTGCGCGCCGGCGGTGGCCAGTTGCACCGCACTCTCGAAGAACCGCCCGAGCCGTCCGTCGATCCGGTCGAGCTGCAGCCCGGCGCGCGTCCGCAGCGCGCCCTCGTTTTTTTCGATCTGCTCGCGCGCCTGCGCCACGATCAGCCACGTCGCGAGGGCCGCCCCAACCAAAAGTGCCGCAAGCCAGAGCCACGGCCGGCGCACGGATACGCCGGCCGCGTTCGCACGTACCATTGCGAGGCAGGGGTTTCGCCTCACGGCGCGGCGGCTACTCCGGCCGCGGGTCATGCACCGGTTATTCACATCACCAAATCAATGTTTGTGGACATTACTGTTATGCACACCCCGGAGTAACCGGCGCGGTGCGAACCGAACCCAACCCTCTTCCGATGCAGGCGATACTCT
>DAIDGS010000004.1 GCA_027459845.1 Vulcanimicrobiota bacterium
TCGGCGGCGGCTTCTCGCTCTACAAGGTGCACCCGCCGCACGTCCACAGCTCGTTCGGGATCGTACAGTTTGGGCTCGACGCGCGCGTAGGACTGCGCGACCCGACCATCCAGTATGTGCCGTGGCCGTGAGGCCGCGCTAGCCGGTAAAAGCCAACCCCTCCAGCACGGTCGTACCGTTCAGCTTATCCTTGCAGCCGAACACGCCGGTCGCGGCCGTGAGGTCGGTGTATTGCAGGTCGAGCGTGATCGTGCCGGTTCCCGACGTACGCGTAATCGTCATCGAGCCCGCGCCGGGATTCGCCGGGCTGCCTGGGATCGTCTGCGTCATCGACCAGCCGCTCGTGGGATTGGTCGCCGCGATGTCCTTGACAAACGCGGCCGCGGTGTGCCCCGGCGTGACGCTCGACACCGGATCGCCCGAACAGGTGACCGCGACGGCGTAGATCGCATTGGGGAACGTGCAGCTTGCGCCGGGCGGCAGGTAGTAGGTCGAGAACGAGATGCCCTGGGCATTGTTCGCGGTGCCAAGCAACGTACACGGCGCTTCGATCACCTGCGCCGCTTCGGTCGCGGGGCTAGTGCTCGCGGTGTCCCCGAACTGGTAACTGCAGCCGGTGGTCGGCTGTGCGCCCGCGACCTTGTAGCCAACCGGCCCGGGCTCTGCGCCGGTCACCGGCTTCCAGGGCGACGTCGGCGGCTGCAGCGCGTGCAGGCACCCGTTGCCACTGATTGTGAACGTCCCCGTTCCGCCCGCGCGGTACGCGACGACGCTTTGATCGGTGCTCATATCGACCGGCGTGGTGCCAGCGCTGCCGGTGAAGAGACAGCCGTAGCCGTTGCTGGCGAGCGCGGTTCCGCTCGGGAAGTACGCCGACGACGATCCGCCGCGCAGAATATCCGCAGCCGCCCAGCCTTTGCCGTCGTACGCTTTCGGCTGATTGACCGCGCAGTTCGGTAGGCTTTTCCCAGCCAGCGGATACTGCACCGCCGGCGGCCAGAGTTCGAGCGGGCCGCTGCCGAACGCAGCGTTGAACGCGATCCCCTCGCCGAGCAGCGCGTTCGGATACTGATCGTAGATCGTGCCGCCGCAGGTGACCGGCGATCCCGGCGCGCGGATCAGCGTCAACGTGAGCGTGGCCGTGGCCGGTGTAGCCCCGGGCGTGCTCGGCGTCGTGCCGCTCGTCGCGCTTGCGCGCATCAACGGCGCGCACGCGGCGTCGAACGCGACCAGCGGCACGAGCGCCTCGGCATCGTAGGTTTTCGCGAGCGCGATCGCGACCGCGCTGCCGGCCCTGGGAAACGCGTTCGGCGCAATGGTGAGCGGCGCGCCGGCGTGCGTGTAGCTCTTGCCGCCGTAGCCGGCGGTGAGCCAGCCCATCACTTGCACCAGCGCGCTCGCGCGCTGACCGAACGCGTCGCTTACCGTTGCCGCGCACAGTCCGGCGGCGGCAGGGTCGAGCCGAAAACGTGCCGGCGCATCGTTCATGCTGGCGCCCGCGGAGTTGGGGTACGAAAACGGTTCGCCGCTCGGCGGTGCCGGCGTCGCCGCGCCTTCGGCAGCGTCGTAGGGCGGCGCGTACGGCGCCGGCAGCACGTTGGGATAACTCGCGACGCCGACACCGCAGCGCAACCCGCTGGTCGATGCAAACCAGTGCGTGTAGCCCCATTCGGTTGCAACGAACTGCTGCTCGGCATCGGCCGGCCAGTGATAGATCAGCGTGGTCGGCGTGACGATCGGCACGTTCGGCGTCGGCGAGGGATTCGGCAGCGCCGCGCCGACCGGTGCAAATCCGACCGGCGTGCACGGCAGCGTGCGCGTGGCGCGCACCCCTTGCGGCGACGTGAAGGTCAGGGTGTAGCCGGCGGGTGGGCACGCCGGTTCGCCGGCCAGCGGCGTAAACGTCGCGGTTCCGTCGGTTGCGAGCGCCGGATAGTCTGCCAGGCCGCTGACGTGCCCCGATGCGCCGACGAAGAGCGCAAACGGCGGCGCGCCGAGCGTGGCTTCGCGCACGCTCGCATCGGCAACCAGCGGCATCGCAGTCGTCGCACTTACCGCGCCGGGTGCGTTCGGGCGGCCGGCGTACACGCGTAGCACGAATCCCGCGAGACCCTCCGCGCGCGGAGCGAACACCAGCGTCGCGCCGTTGCCGCCGCTCTGCGCCAGTTCGCGCGCGTCGGTCAGCGCCGCGTCGTAACCGTGCGTTGCCGCCGCCAGCGCGGCCGGATGAAACCCGAGCATCCACACGCCGCCCGCGGCCAGCAGCATCGCGAGAATCCCGACCGCGACCACCGTTTCGACCAGGGTGAAACCCCGCTCGGAATCTCTCACGCGAGCGCGAGTGCCCACGCGCGCCCGAATGAGGACTGCCGCGCGCGCTCGCGACGCGCGCGGCATCGTTCCGCCGTACGACGCGCTGCGGTGCGGCCGATGCCGTGCATCGCGGTATCGCGCACCGCCGACCCAGCTATGCGGCGGTTCAGCCGAAGGCGCGTTCGATCAGCGCCGGGAGCGCCTGCGCGGCCGGGCTGCGCAGCGTCGCGTCGACGCGCTCGCTGATCGCCGTATCCTCGGGGTTGATTTCGGCGACGAAGGCGCGCGGGTTGTACTGGGTGGCCAGCGCCGCGGCCGGATAGACGATCGCGCTGGTGCCGATGACCAGGATCAGATCGGCGTGCGCGGCGGCCAGCTCGGCGGCGCGCCAGACGTCGAGCGGGAGCGATTCGCCGAACCATACGATGTCGGGGCGCATCCGGCCGCCGCACTCGTGCGCGATCGCATCGAGCGGTAACCCTTCGTCGGCGAGCGCGCGGCGGGCGGCGCAGCGATCGCAGCGCGCTTCGCGCAGGCTGCCGTGGAGTTCGAGCACGTGCTGCGATCCGGCGCGCCGGTGCAGCGAATCGACGTTCTGTGTGGCCAGCGTGAAGTGCGGCACGCGCGCTTCCAACTGCGCGAGCGCGTGGTGCGCGGCGTTGGGTTGCGCGCGCCGGTGTACCGCGGCGCGTTCGTTGTACCAGTTCCAGACCAGCGCCGGATCGCGTGCGAAACCTTCCGGCGACGCGAGTTCCTCCACGCGATGGTTATGCCACAGGCCGCCGACGCCGCGAAAGGTCGGCAACCCGCTCTCGGCCGAGATCCCCGAGCCGGTCAGCGCGAAGACCGCCTGCGCGTCGCGCAGCCGCGCGGCCACTTGGGCGAGCGTCGCGTCGTTCATGCACCGTACCAGCGCAGGTGCGGCCAGATCGCGCGCAGCGGCGCGATCGGATGGCGGCACAGGTAGATCGGTGCCGGCCCTTCGACGATCCACTTCAGCGGCGCATCCGAGGTCGCGACCAGCCGGCAGCGATAGTAGCGCTTCAGACGCGCGATGCGCGTCGCACCGATCGCGATCAGCGTGCGACCCGCGCGCGGGCCCGGTCCCCATCCGTAGTAGCTGTTCTGCGTCGAGACCGCCGGCGGCAGGCCGTGACGCGGACCGTAGAAGTCGAGCGCGCCGGCGTCGCCGTAGGTGTCGGCGTAGATCGTCGTCTGCGCGCGCTCGCCCGGCGGCAGCGACGCGTACACGCGCGCGACGTCGCGCGCCAGTGTGCGCCAGCCGAACTCCTCGGCGAAGAGCGGCTGGATCAAATGCGCCGGCGTACCGGCGCGCCCGGTCAGGCCGAGCGTTCGGGTATAGGCGATCAACCCGTCGACCGGCAGCACCGGGAGCGCCAACGGCAGCGCGAGCAGGCCGAGCGCGACGACGCCGCCCGCGATCGATGCGCGCCAGAGGCGCGCGGCGCGTTCGAGCGCAACCGCACCGACCGCAAGCAGCGCTGCGTAGATCCCGACGATGTAGTATCCCTTCGCGCCGAGCAGCAGCGCCATCGCCACCAGCGCCAGGTAGGCGACGCTCAGCGGTCGCGTGTCGCGCAGTGCGGCGACGCGAAACGGCGCGATCAGTCCGATCGCCCAGAGCAGCGCGCCGAACGGTCCGGTATAGAGCACCTGCTCGGCCGCGAAGGCCAGTGCGTTGACGGCCAGGTTGCGGTACTCCAACGCAACGCCGCTCTCCAGCGCCGGGCGGTGTGCCGCGTCGCCGTGCAGCACGGTGAAGATCGGCCAACCGTGCGCGGCCTGCCAGAGCAGGTTGGGCGCAAGGAGCGCGAGTGCCAGCAGCGCGGCGAGCGGCAGCATCGGCGTCGCCAGCACGCGTTGCCGTCCGGTCGCGAGCAGCCCGACCGCCAGCGCCACCACCAGCAGCGCGATCGAATACTTCCCGTAGCCGCCGAACGCCACGGCGAGCGCCAGCGCCAACCACCACCGCCGCCCTCCGCCGCGCTCGATTCGCAGCAGCGCGTAGGCGGTCAGCGTCCAGGAGAGCGGTTCGAACGAGGTCGTCGTGAGCGTGTTGCCGAGCAGCAGATACGCCGGCGTGAGTGCGACCGCGACGCCGCCCAGGAGCTGGGCGAAGCGCCCGCCGCCCAACTCGCGTATCAAGCGAACGGCGAGCGCGACGGTCAGCGCTGCGGCCAGCATCGGCAACGCGCGTAGCGCGAGCGGCGCGTAGCCGAACGGCGCGCTCAACCACGCGGCCAGCGCGACCAGCGGCGGCTGATCGACGTAGCCCCACGCCAAATGCTGCGCGCACGCGATGAAGTAGAGTTCGTCGCGAAAATACCCGTAACGCCACCCGGTCGACGCGTGGAGGAAGAGCGTCAGGAGCGCGAGCGCTCCGGCGATCACGTCGCGCGCCGCGCCGTTGCGATCAGACTGAGCGCGAATCCGGCGACGCCCGACCACAGCCACGCGCCCAGCAACTCGTTCCAATCCCACCACGAACCGCCGATCGCCGTCGCGATCAGATAGGTTCCCATGTACGCCATCGGCACCAGCGCGCCGAACCAGCGCGTCGCCGCGACACGCTCGGGACTCGGATCGAGCCGCGCCACCAGCGTATCGGCCACCAGCCCCGCAATCAGCGACTGCAGCACGGTGACCGCGAGCAGCGGCGTGAAGTTGGTGAACGCGGCTGCGGGTGGAATGTTGCCGAGCAGCAAGAGCAGCGTGAAGAAGCCGAATCTGGGTTGGATTCGCGCGACGGCCCACAGCGAAAAGCCCGCCATTATCGCGCTTTGGAAGATCAGGATCAAGACGCCCAGACCGATCTTGTAATAGCCGAACGTGAGCGCCGAGAAGTAGTCGGGCCGAAACGGCGCGATCGGCGGCGGTGCGTCGATCCGTCCGGCCGCCGGATCGAAGGCGTACGCCGTGCCGAAGTGCAGCAGCAGCAGCCAGGCCGCCAGACTCAGCACCATCGGAAACTGCCGCGCGAAACGCCGCGAGTCGTTAGGGTGCGCCAGCACCGACGCCATCGGTCCGGCCGCGACGAAGAACATCCCTAGGCCGAGCGCTTGATGGGTCGGGCTCAGCAACGCATCGACGCCTTCTTCGATCCCGAGTAGCAGGTGCCACGTCATATCGCCGAGCCCGGCCACGATGAAGATCGGAATGCCCAGCAGCGGCAGACGATACGCCGCCGGAATGCAGTCCCGCCAGGCGTACCCGCGCGCGCGATTGCGCAGCGCGAAGACCGCCACGCAGATCAAGCCGGCCAGCATCCCGGAGTAAAACGTCGCGTGGTAGGGGGTGAAGAACGTCTCGACCGGCACGTGTCCGTGCGCCCAGGCATCGAAGAAGAAGCCGGTGGTGATCCAGACGCTGCAGATGCCCATCGCATAGTCGAATGCCAAGTTGCGCGGCGCCGGTCCCTGCATCGTGTCTCAGGCTTACCCCTCGTTATGGCAACGCCCTTTCGCGGCAACGGCAGGAAATCGTCGACCCGGGTGACGAGTTCGCGTGCGATGGCTCTTGGGCGCTCGATCGCAACTCTGCTGCTGCTCGGCTCGCTGCTGGCCGGCTGCGCGACCCACCGGCCGCCGGTACCGGCCAACGTCACCATCGGCGGGCGACCGCATCTGCCGGCGCCGCGCGCCGCGGCCAATTCCGCACCGCCGCAGGTGCTGGCCGGCTGGTTCTCCACCCTCGATCTGCGTCGCGGCACGCGCTGGCGCGCGCGCTTCGTCACCAGCTCGAACGTCGCCAGCATCGAGGTCCGCACCAACCTGTTTTCGATCGACGTGCCGCGCTGTGGATTCGGATGCTTTGCCTTTCACGCCGACCTGCTCGACGTGCCGCCGATCTTCATTCGGCCGTACGCGCTGCGCGTGATCGCACGCAACAGCGCCGGAACGGCGGTCGAGGAAGACCTGCCCTTTCGCATCCGATGACGGTCGCCCGCTACGAGCTCGACGGGCGCGTGGCGACCGTCACGTTGGACCGCCCCGAGCGTAAGAACCCGCTCACCTTCGCGCTCTACGCCGAGTTGCGCGACTGGTTTCGCACGCTCGATCCCGCAATCAAGGCGGTGGTGCTGGCCGGCGCCGGCGGCAACTTCTGCTCCGGCGGCGACGTGCACGAGATCATCGGTCCGCTCACGCGCAGTTCGCCCGAGGAGTTGCTGCGCTTCACGCAGATGACCGGCGATCTGGTCAAGGCGATGCGGGCTGCGCACGCGCCGATCGTCGCGGCGGTCGACGGCGTCTGCGCCGGCGCGGGCGCGATCCTGGCGATGGCGTCGGACCTGCGCTACGGGACGGCCCGCGCGCGGATCGCGTTTCTGTTCGTGCGCGTCGGGCTGGCCGGGTGCGACATGGGCGCCTGCGCGATGTTGCCACGCATCGTCGGGCTCGGGCGCGCCAGCGAGTTGCTCTTCGGCGGTCGTGCGCTCGAGGGCGCGCGCGCGCTGGAGTGGGGGTTCTTCAACGAACTCTGCGAGCCCGATGCGCTGCTCGCGCGCGCCCGGGCGCTAGCCCACGAACTGGCCGACGGGCCGAGCGCGGCGCACGCGATGACCAAGCGCATGCTGCACGCCGAGTGGGCGCTTCCGCTCGACGCCGCCATCGACGCCGAGGCGCGCGCCCAGGCCGAGTGCATGCAGACGCGTGACTTCGCGCGCGCCTACGACGCCTTCGTCGCGCGCCGGCCGCCGCGCTTTGAGGGCGACTGAGCCGATGCGCGACGACCACCTGAGCTGGCCGTTCTTCGACGACGCGCATCGTGCGTTCGAAGGCGAGCTGCGCGGTTGGCTCGAGGCCGCGCACGTCGCCGAGGACGAGCGCGATCCCGACGCGGCGGTCCGCGGGTGGGTGGCTGCGCTCGGCGCCGCCGGATGGCTGCGCGCGTGCATGGAGCTCGACGTCCGCCGCCTCTGCCTGGCGCGCGAGACGCTCGCCTACCGCAGCGCCTTGGCCGACTTCGCATTTGCGATGCAGGGGCTCGGCAGCGGCGCCATCGCGCTCTTCGGGAACGATGCGCAGAAGGCGCGCTACCTCGACGCGGTGGCGACCGGGCGGGCGATCGCGGCCTTTGCGCTCTCCGAACGCGAGGCCGGCTCCGACGTCGCGGCGCTGACCACGCGGGCCCGGCGCGTCGGCGACGGGTATGCGATCGACGGCACCAAGACCTGGATTTCGAATGCCGGCATCGCCGACTTCTACGTCGTCTTCGCGCGTACCGGCGAACCCGGCACGCGCGGGATCACGGCCTTCGTCGTCGACGCGGCGACGCCGGGCGTGCGCGTCGGCGAACGCATCGAGACGATCTCGCCGCACCCGCTCGGAACGCTGCACTTCGAGGACGTCCACGTTGGTGCGGAATCGCGCATCGGCGCCGAAGGCACCGGCTTCAAGGTCGCGATGGCGACGCTCGACGTCTTTCGCAGCACCGTCGGTGCCGCCGCCCTCGGCTTCGCGCGGCGCGCCTTCGACGAAACCCGCGCGCACGTCGCGCAGCGCCGGCTCTTCGGCGCACCGCTCGCGGCGCTGCAGTTGACGCAGGCCGCGGTCGCCGCGATGGCAACCGACGTCGACGCGAGCGCGCTGCTGGTCTATCGCGCCGCGTGGACCAAGGATCGCGGTGCCGAGCGGGTGACGCGCGAGGCCGCGATGGCCAAGTGGTTCGCGACCGAAGCCGCCGGCCGCGTCTGCGATCGCGCGGTGCAGCTCTTCGGCGGACGCGGCGTCCAGCGCGGCGAGATCGTGGAGCGCCTCTACCGCGACGTGCGCGCGCTGCGTATCTACGAAGGCGCGAGCGAGGTACAGCAGGTCGTCATCGCGCGCGCGAGCCTCGCACCGTGAGCCGCGCGTACAGCGCGCACGTCGACGACTTCGCGGCGCGGAGTCTGCCGCCGCGTTCGGCGTGGCCGGAGTTGCGCGCCGAGCTGCCCGAGCTGCAGTATCCCGAACGACTCAACGCCGCTGCCGCGTTGCTGCAGCGTCGGCTGGAGGGCGGCGACGGTGCGCGCGCGGCGATTCTCGCGCCCGAGCTGCGCTGGAGCTATGCGGACCTGGCCGATCGTTCGGCGCGGATCGCACGCGTTTTGGTCGAGCAACTGGGCTTGGTGCCGGGCAACCGCGTGCTGCTGCGCGCGCCCAACACCCCGATGTTGGCAGCCTGCTGGTTCGCGGTCCTGCGCGCCGGCGGGATCGCGGTGACGACGATGCCGCTCTACCGCCGCGGCGAGCTGGCGCACATGCTGCGCAAGGCCGCGATACGCTTCGCGCTGTGCGACGTGCGGCTGCGCGAGGAACTCGACGCGGCGGCCGATGCGGTCGGCGGCGTGACCACGCTCTCCTTCGGCGAGGCTGCCGGCGACGGACTCGACGCGCGCATGGCGTCCGTCGCGCCCGGCTTCAGCGATGTGCTCACCGCCGCCGACGACGTTGCGCTGATCGCGTTCACGTCGGGAACGACCGGCAACGCAAAGGCGACCATGCACGCACACCGCGACCTGGCGGCGATCTGCGATACCTACGCGCGTCACGTCCTGCGCCCGTCGCGCGACGACCTGTTCTGCGGCAGCCCGCCGCTCGGCTTCACCTTCGGCCTGGGCGGGCTGCTGCTCTTTCCGCTGAACGCCGGGGCGGCCACGCTGTTGCTCGAACGCGCCGGTCCGGCCGAGCTGTTGCAGGCGGTCGAGCGCGATCGCGTCACCACGCTCTTCACCGCACCGATCGCGTACCGCGCGATGACCGCGATGCTGGATCGTTACGACGTCACCAGCCTGCACACGTGCGTTTCCGCCGGTGAGAGCCTGCCCGCCACGGTCTGGGAGGGGTGGCGGGCGCGCACCGGGATACCGATTCTCGACGGGATTGGAAGCACCGAGATGCTGCACATCTTCATCGGCGCCCCGCGCGAGCGCGCGCGCGCCGGTGCGACCGGCACGGTCGTGCCGGGATTCGTGGCCGAAGTGCACGACGACGCCGGCCGGCCCGTCCCCGACGGCACCGTCGGCCGCTTGGCGGTCAAGGGCCCGACCGGCTGCCGGTACCTCGACGATCCGCGCCAGTCGGAGTACGTGCGCAACGGTTGGAACTATCCGGGCGACGCCTATCGGCGCGACGCCGACGGATACTTCGTGCACGTCGCGCGCACCGACGACATGATCGTTACCGCCGGCTACAACGTCTCGGGTCCAGAGGTCGAGGCGGCACTGCTCGCGCACGACGACGTCGCCGAGTGCGCGGTGGTCGCGAAGTGGGATGCCGCGCATTCCACCGATATCGTCAAGGCCTTCGTGGTGCTGCGCGCCGGCGTCGTCGCGGATGGCGCGACGGCCGAACGGCTGCAGGCGTTCTGCCGCGAGCGCATCGCTGCGTACAAGGCGCCGCGCGAAGTCGCGTTCGTGGCCGCGTTGCCGCGCACCGAGTCGGGAAAGGTGCAGCGCTTCCGGCTGCGCGAGCGCGTCGCTACGCCGTAGCCGGCAGCACCGCGGTCGCCTCGATCTCGACCAGCGCCTCCGGTTCGATCAGCGCGCGCACCTCGACCGCCGTCATGGCCGGATAGTGCGCGCCGACCGCGCGCCGGTAGATCGCGCCGAGTGCAGCCAGATTGGCCAGGTAGGCGCGCCGGTCGGTCAGGTACCAGGTCAGGCGCACCAGATGTTCGGGACCGCCGCCGGCCGCGCGCAGGATCGCGACCACGTTCTCGAGCGCGCGTTCGCTCTGCGCCAGAAAGCCCGTGGCCAGCTCGTGCTGCGCGTTCCAGCCGATCTGCCCGGCGATCGCGAGCCAACGGCCCTCGGCCAGCACGCCGTTGGAGTAGCCGCTCGGGCGCGGCCAGCCGGGCGGGAGGATCGCTTCGTGCACGTCTCTCGCTTATGAGCGCGGGGGCGCACGTCCTGTGCGACTTTTCTAGGAGTTTGCGGACTGCAGCGCCAACCAAGGGCTAGCTTTTAGGCGCTTTGCGAAAGGAACCGCGCATGGTCGGTCAACCTCCCACCGATACCCCGTTTGGCATGGAGCCGAACGTGGCTGCCGGACTCGCCTATCTCTTTCCGCTGATCGGCGGCATCGTGATGCTGGCGGGCGGCGGTACCAATCGGCTGGTGCGCTGGGCGGCGGCGCAGTCGATCACCTGGGTGGTCGTCTACGTCGTCGCGCAGATCGCGGTCGGCATCGTCTCGATGCTCCTGCACCTGTTCCTCGCGATGATGTTCGTCGGCTGGATTCTGTGGCTGGCGGCGTTCGTGATCTGGATCGCGACCACCATCGCCGGCTTCCAGGGCCGCGACGTGCGCATCCCGTGGATCGCGGGCATCACCGAATCGGTCTTCAAGGGTATCCTCGCCTAAGCGACTGCGCTCAGGGCGACCACGCCTCGGGTAACGCCGCTGCGCGCGCACCGCTGGCGCGCCACACGTTGGCTGGCATCGTCTTGCCGTTGACCGCGTCGCGATAGGTGACGTCGATCAGCGTCCCGGCGCTTGCGGCCAGCGGAACGCTTCCGCCGTCGTCGCCCGTCCCGGCGCCGGCCAGCGCCGCGCTGCTGTCGTCGAGCGCGCCGGCCAGGGCCGCGTACGGCGCAACGCGGAAGGTGCGAAAGAGTACGCGCCGGCTGCGCGCTCCCAGCGGTGCGCCGTTTGCGCCGCGCACCTGCACGGCGATCGTTGCGCCGATGCGCCCCTCGTCGAAGACGTCGTTGCCTTGAAGGTAGGCGATGCAGCCGTCGTCGGCGCACGGCGTTGCGGTGGCGCTCGGCAGCGGCGCGAACGCGACGCTCGTGGTGGTCGAGAGCGCACATATCCCGGCGTGCGTCACCACGCACTGCGTGCTCGGCGTCGGCGGCGTCGGCGCGCCGGACGGATCGCCGCCGGCCGCGAGGCCTGCCGCCAGCGCGCGCTGCGCGTTCGCCGCTGCCGAATCCAGCCCTTGATGGAGCGCGGTCGCGACCTCGCGGCGCAGCAGCGCCTTAGCGAGCGCGTGGGCGCCGGTGGCTAGGGTCTCGGCCAGTGTCGCGAGCAGCATTAGTGCGAAGAGCGTGCGCAGCAGCACGCTACGGCGCGCCGGTTGGGGCGGGGGCGAGCGCGGGGACGATCACCGTCGAGCCGGGCAGCGGTGCGCGCGCGGCCAGCGTCGCGGCCAGGGTCACGCGCTCACCCGACGCGAGTGCGGTCGCCGTCACCACGGCGCGCGTCGAACCGTCGGGCGCGCCGATCACCGCCAAGTCGAGGCGTACCGGAACGGTCGTCGCCGACGGCAACGGTAGTGCGGTCGTCGCGCTGCGCGATACCAGCGTTGCGCCCTGATACTTCAGCACGTCGAGCGCCATCCGCAGTTCGTTGCGCGCCGCGGCGCGTAGTGCATCGCGCACCGGGTTGCCGCCTGCGGCATGCAGCGCGCTCGCACTCGCACCGAGTGCCGCGACGCCCAGGATGGCGACGAGCGCAGCGGCGACGGCGGCTTCGAGCAGATTCACACCGCAGGTGGTACCCGCGGCGCGCGCCGATGCGACCAGGGCTCGGGCAGCCGCAGCAGCGGGCGCTCGAACGCGTAGGTAAAGAGCGTCGCCTGCGCGATCGTCGCGACGAGGGCCGTCCACGTATAGCGCACCTGCCAGCCGAAATCCAGATGGGGATCGCTGCCGCGGTACGGGGGAAGGTGGTGCGCGAGCAACTCGCGCGCGATCATCTGATGGTAGAGATAGAGGTTGTATGAAATCGCGGCCATGAAGCGCAGCACGGCGTTGTCGAGCAGCCAGGTCCACCAGCGCGGTCCGGTCAGCGCGCCGAAGGCGATCGCCGCGAATGCCATCCCGAGCAACGGGCGGCGATCCACCTGCCAAACGCCGGCCCACTGATCCACGAAGCGAAAGCCGTACAGGCTCTCGAGCAAACCGATCGCCGCCAGGAACCCGAACGCCGCGAGCGCGGTGCCGACGAACTGCAGGCTGCGCGTCGGGCAGCGAACGCGCACGCCGACGTAGGCGTACGCGCAGAGCATCCCGCAGGCGAAGATATCCAGATATCCGGGCAGGTTCTCTTCCCACTCGGTGAAGCGCGTGAAGTAGCAGCAGTGCAGCAGCGTGCTACGCCAGGCCCACGCGATCGCAACCATCGCCGCGAACGTGAGGATCGGCCGGCGCTTGAAGCACCACCATATCAGCGGAAAGAGCGCGTAGAACTCCACCTCCACCGCGAGCGTCCACAACACGCCGTTGATCGATCCGTAGGTGGCGTCGAACCAGGTATGGACGAAGAGCAGATGCGTCACCACGTCCCACGCGTTGGCACCGCCGGGTTGGTGCTGGGCGTAGCCGATCGCAAATGCCAGCGCAATCGAGAGCGCGTACGACGGCACGATCTTGAGCGCGCGTCGCCACGCAAAGTGCCGCCACGACGGCGGCGGACCGGCGCTGGCCTGCGCGCGCAGAAACGGATACGCAATCACGAAGCCGCTGAGAAAGAAGAAGAGCAGCACGCCCACGAAGCCGGTCTCGGGAACGAACTGCAACCACGGTACCGGCGCAGGTAACCACGAGATCTCCCAGACGTGGTACCACAGCACCAGCAGCACGGCCACGCCGCGCAGTCCGTCGAGCGCACCGAGGCGCCGTGCTTCGTAAGAGGTACCGCTTGCCGCCACCCGCCCGAGATGCGTAGCCTCACCGTGGCCCCCCTGCCGCATCGCGCGATTCGGCGGGGCGCTCGGGCCATGCAGCCGAAACCCGCCGCGTGAACCTGCACCCTCGGTTAGCGTGCGTCGCGCTCGGCGCGGCGGTCTTCCTCGCGGCGTTGCCGCCGCCGGCCGGCGCGCGTGCGTTGCGCGTGGTGCGTGCCGCCGACTACCGCAGGATCGTGCGCGTCGGCGATCCGGCGATCGCTCCCGACGGTCGTCACGTCGCGCTGGTCGTCACGCGCGTGCGCTGGAACGCCGATCGTCGCCGCCGCGAGTTGATCTCGATCGACGTCGCGACCAAGGCGGTCAAGGTGCTCGCACGCGGTGGTGACGTTTCCAGCCCCGCCTATGCACCCGACGGCACGCAACTCGCCTTTCTCGCGACGCGTCCCCACGGCCGGCACGACCAGGTGATGGTGATCCCGGCCGGTGGCGGCGCGATCCGGGCCGTGACCCGCGCCCCCGCCGGGGTCGACGCGTTCGCGTGGCGTCCCGACGGGCGGGCGTTCGCCTACGCGGCCGTCGATCCGCGCCCGCACCGCACGGGCGCCGCGCGCTTTCGCAATAGCTTCGTGTTCACCACCGAACCGATCGTGGCGCACTCCAAGCCGCGCCCGGACCACCTCTTCGTCGTGGGAAGCGGCGGCGGCGCAGCGACGCAGCTCACCTTCGGCCCCGCGAGCGCGCTCGACTTTTCATGGTCGCCCGACGGCAAGCGCATCGCGCTCACGTTGGCGCCCGATGCGATCGCCAACGATAGCGCCTATTCGCACGTCGCGCTCCTCGACGTCGCCTCGAAGCGGCTGCGCGCGTTGACCGGCCGCAGCATGTGGGAGTTCGATCCCACCTTCTCGCCCGACGGAAGCAAGATCGCCTATCTGTATTCCGACGGCGATCCTCAAATCGCGCCGACCGAGCTGTACGTGACCACCCCGCACGGTGGTCCTGGAACGGTGCTCGCGCCGGCGCTCGATCGTCCGGTCGGCGATGCCGTGTGGTCGCACGGTGGGCGCAGTCTCATCGTCACGGCCCCCAGCGGCTTGACGAATGCGCTCTATCGCATTGCGCTCACCGGTCGCGTGCAACGGCTCGGCGTCGGAAACGTCACGCCGGGCATTCCGCTGGTGACGACCGGCGGCGCCGCGACGCCGCCGTTGCGCGGCGCGCTGGCAAACGACGGCGCGCTGGCGTTTTCGGGCAGTTGGACGAACCGCGCGCCCGAGGCCTACGTGCGCTTGCCCGATGGCACGACGCGGCAGCTGACTTCAGTCAACGCGGCGCTCGATCGGATCGCCTGGGGCAGCGCTACGCGCATTCGCTTCGCCACCACCACCGGCACCCGCGGCGACGGCGTGCTTTACCGTCCGCCCGGCTTCGTGGCCGGTCGACGGTACCCGCTGGTGCTGTACGTCCACGGCGGGCCGGGCGATCCGACCCAACTGAGCTTCGACTTTTGGGCGCAACTGATGGCGGCACGCGGCTGGCTGGTGCTGCGCCCCAACTATCGCGGCAGTCCCAATCTGGGCAGCGTCTATCAGCGCGCGATCTTCGACGATCCCGACGCCGGTCCGGGCGACGACCTGATGTCGGCGCTGCACGTGGTAGAGGCGCAGGGGATCGTCGATCCGGCGCGGATTGCGGTCTGCGGCTGGTCGTACGGCGGAATCATGGCCGCCTGGATGATCTCCAAGTATCACATCTGGAACTCGGCGGTGGTGGGCGCGTCGGTCAACGACTGGATCGCCGACTACGGCACCGCCGACGACAGTCTGGCCGACCGCGATCTGTTCCCCGGCTCGCCGTTCGTCGGCGACAACGCCGCACAGTGGCGCGCCGCCTCGGCCATCACCTACGCAGCCGACGTGACCACGCCGGTCTTGATCCTCTCCGATGTCGGCGACAATCGCGATCCGTTCGCCACCTCGTCGATGTACTGGCGCGCGCTGCGCGACAACGGTAAGGATGCCACCCTGCGAGTCTGGCCGATTGCCGGCCACTTTCCGGACGATCCGGTTCGCACCGCCGACGTCTATCACTACTGGATCGCCTACCTGGCGGCGCACTTCACGCTGGGCGCGCTGCGTGCGACCGGCCACGTTCGGGCGCCGGCCCACGGTTTGCCTTGACAAGCGCGGCACGGGTGTGGTTGCATGGCCTCACGATGCGCGCTTCGTACGCCTATTGGTATCCCGCATGCCGTCCGCAGGGCCGGCGAGGGTAGCGTTTGCGCCGAAGGTCGAAGTACCGCACGAGCATCTGACGCGAGCCCCCGCCCACCGGCGGGGGTTCGTCGTTTCTTCGCAACGGGGACGAGAACGATCGTGACCATCGGAGTCTATCAAGGCGTTGAGGGCGCGCACTCGCAGTTGGTGCTGGCGCACTACCTGCGCGCGCTCGGGGATGACGGCGGCGGCTTCGGCGTGCCGGCCTACCGGCAGCTCGCGACGGCGCTGATCGCGCAGCGCGCCGGCGTCGGCGTGTTGCCGATCGAAACGGCGATCGGCGGTACCGTGCGCGAAGCCTACGACGTGGTCGCCGAGTTCGAACTCGCACCGTACGCCGAGATTGCGTGGCGCACCGACCATCGGCTGCTCGGCGTGCGCGGCGCCGCGCTCGCCGGCGTGCGCGAGGTGCTGGCGCACCCATTGGTGCTCGCCGAGTGCGGGCACTTCTTGGCGGGATTGCGCGATGCGCGTGCGATTCCGTGCGAAGATACGGGAATCGCCGCGCGCGAGGTGGCGCGCGGCGGCAATCCGGCGGTTGCGGCGCTGGCGCCGGCCGCTGCGGCGGCGATCTACGATCTCGACGAACTGGCGCGCAACTGCGCCGACGATCCGGCAACCTACACGCGGTTCTTGGTGGTCGGGCCACCCGGCAGCGCCGCACCGCACGCGCGTGGCGAGGGATCGCGACGCAAGACCTCGCTGATCTTTGCGGTCGAGGAACGCGTCGGCTCGCTGGCGGCCGCGCTCGGCGCGCTGGCCAATCGCGGCATCAACGGCGACCGGCTCGACTCCAAGCCGCATCTGGGACACGGCACCGAGCGGCTGTTCTACGTCGACTTCGACGGCGACGTCGCCGACGCCAACGTCGCCGCGGCGCTACACGACCTTCGAGCGATTTGCAAGCAGACGGTCGTCATCGGCAGTTACGATGCGCACGCCGGTGCGCCGATCGGCGCGCCGGCCGATGCCCCACCGCCGCGTTCGGCCGCGGTGCGCGAGCGCGCGCCGCGCGCGCCGAGCGCCAACGGCAGTCCGTTTCCGCGCGTGGCGCGGACCGCCAATCCGCTCGGAAGCGTGGTGCGCGTCGGCGGGCTCACGGTCGGCGATGGAAGTTTTACGATCGTCGCCGGTCCGTGTTCGGTCGAGTCGCGCGAGCAGATCGTCGCGACCGCGCAGGCGGTGGCGGCACGCGGCGCCGCCATGCTGCGCGGCGGCGCCTTCAAGCCGCGCACCAGTCCGTACGCCTTTCAAGGCTTGGGCTGGGACGGCGTCGAGTTGCTCGCGGAGGCCGGGCGCGCGAGCGGTTTGCCGACCGTCAGCGAGGTGATGAGCATCGATCAGGTCGAGCGCATGGCCGCCCGGATCGACGTGCTGCAGATCGGCGCGCGCAACATGCAGAACTTCGACTTGCTGCGCGCGGTCGGGCGCAGCGGCCGGCCGGTGTTGCTCAAGCGCGGCTTCGCCGCCACGATCGACGAGATGTTGGCCGCTGCCGAGTACATTCTCGCCGAGGGAAACCCCAACGTCATCCTGTGCGAACGCGGTATCCGCACCTTCGAACCGGCCACCCGGAACACGCTCGATCTTTCGGCGGTGCCGGTGTTGCGCGAGCGCTCGCACCTTCCGGTGTTCGTCGATCCGAGTCACGGCGTCGGCGTCAGTCGCTGGGTTGCGCCGCTCTGTCGCGCGGCCAAGGCGGTCGGGGCGCACGGACTCTTGCTCGAAGTGCATCCCAATCCGAGCGAAGCCAAGAGCGACAAGGAACAGGCGCTGACGTTCGATGAGTTCGCGCAGGTCGTCGACGAACTGGAACGCATTCCGCTGCCGGATGCCCCGCGCGCGCATCCCGGTGCGTGGCGATGAACGCGCCGCGCGTACGCGGGGTGCGCGGCGCGATCGCCGTCGACGCCGACACCGCCGAGGCGATCGCGGCGGCTACTCAGCGCCTACTGCGCGCGATGCTCGAGCGCAATCGCCTCGACCTCGACGACGTCGCCTCGGCGCTCTTCAGCCTCACGCCGGATCTGCGCGCGGCCTTTCCGGCACACGCCGCGCGCGCGATCGGTTGGTCGCACGTCCCGATGTTGCACTGCACCGAAGTCGACGTGCCGGGCGCGCTACCGCGGTGCATTCGCGTGCTGCTCCACGTGACGACCGCGTTACGCCCCGATGAAATCGCGCACGTCTATCTCGACGGCGCCGCGGTCTTGCGACCCGACTTGACGGGCGCCCAGGCGTGAGCGCGATCCTCGGTATCGTCGGGCTGGGCGCGATCGGCGGGTCGATCGGTCTGCGGGCGCGCGCGCTGGGCTGGCCGACGCTCGGGTACGACGCCTCGCCGGAGGCGGCGGCGCTGGCGGAACGCGTGGGCGTCGTCAACGCGCTCGGCACCCGGGCGGACCTCTACGCCCGCGCCACGACAATCGTCATCGCCGCCCATCTGGACGGCACCCTCGACGAGCTCGCCCGGCTCCGGCGCGAGCCGGCCGCCGCGTCGTTGATCCTCGACGTGGCGTCGGTCAAGCGACCGGTCGTCGCGGCCGGGCGAGCGGTGCCCGGCTTCGTCGCCACGCACCCGATGAGCGGCACCGCCGCATCGGGGGCGGCGGCCGCGCGCGCCGATCTCTTCGAGGGTCGCCCGTGGCTCTACGTGCCCTCCACCGATCGCGCGCTCGACCGCCGTGTCGAGGCGTTCGTGGCGGCGATGGGTGCCCGGCCGGTCGCGGTCGATGCCGCCGCGCACGACGCGGCCGTCGCGCTGACCTCGCACCTGCCGCAAGTGCTGGCCTGGGAGTTCGCGCGCATGGTCGCCGAGCGCGGCATCCCGGAGTACTACTTCGGTCCGGTGGCACGCGAACTGCTGCGGATCGCACCGATGGCGACGGCGCTCTGGGAGCCGGTGCTGCGCGCCAACGCCGACGCGATCGATCCCCTGCGCGAGGAGCTGGCGCATCGGCTGGGGCGCGTCCAAGGCGTTTGACGCTCGTCGAGCAGCGTGGTACGCTAGGGCGCGAGGCCCTGGGGGCCTTAATTTTTGCGCGTCCTGCGCGCTACGAAAGGGGGGTCGTCACCACATGGAAGTTCGCATTGCTCCGGGAGAATCGATCGAAAGCGCGTTGCGACGGTTCAAGAAGGCCACCCAGAAGGCTGGTATTCTCGCCGAGGCGCGCAAGCACGAGCACTACGAGAAGCCCAGCGTTCGCCGCAAGAAGAAATCTGCGGCCGCGCGCAAGCGCCGGGCCTAGCGTCGATGGGTACGCTCAAAGACCGCATCGCCGCCGATCTTACGGCGGCGATGAAGGCGCGCGACCAAGTTCGGCTGGATACGCTGCGCTCGGCAATCTCGGGCTTCACCTACAAGCGCTCCGAGGCCGGTCGCGACCTTAGCGATGCCGACGAGCTGGCGGTCGTCGTGCGGCTGGTCAAGCAGCGTGGCGACTCGCTAGCCGAGTTCGAACGCGCCGGCCGCAGCGAGCTCGCGGAGAAGGAGCGGCTCGAACGCGCCATCCTCAGCGAATATCTCCCGCAGCAGAAGTCCGAGGACGAAGTTCGCGCCGAGGTGCGCGCGGCGATCGGCGAGCTGCCTGAGGCGAGCCGCACGCACGGGGCGGCCATGAAGGCGGCGATGAGCCGGCTCAAGGGCGTCGCCGACGGCAATCTCGTGCGCCGGGTGGTCGAAGAAGAACTGCGCGCGTAACTTCGCCGCCTTCCGACGGTAGCAACCGGTATGAAGGTGGCTCGATCGGTCCCGCGTATTGCGCTCGTCGCGTTGGTGCTCGTGGGGGGACTCGGCCTCTTGCGCGATGCCGCGCCGGCGGTCGCCGCATCGGCGGTCGTCGTTCCCGTGCGTGGTACCGTCGACGCTGCCACCGTCGGGCTGATCCAGCACGCGCTACGCATCGCGGCACGCACTCACGCCGGCGCGGTGGTGCTCGATATCGATAGTTCTGGCGGGCTGATGGCACCCGCCGAAGCTGCGCGCAACGCGCTGCTGCGCGCCCCCGAACCGGTCGTGGCGTACGTCGATCCGCACGCGTATTCGGTCGCCGCGCTTTTGGCGCTGGCCGCCAACACGATCGTCATGGCGCCGGGCGCGAGCATCGGCGACGCTGAGCCGGTTCCGGTAAGCGCCGCCGCGGTGGCCGCCACCCGCGCCGAGTTCGCTGCGACCGCGCGCGCGCGCGGTCACGATCCGCAGGCGGCGGCGGCGATGGTCGATCGCACGGTCGCGCTGCCGCAGTTCAAACCCGACGGAAGCGTCCTGACGCTGGATGCCAACGCCGCGGTTGCCGCCAAGGTGGCCGCCGCGTCGGCCGATTCGCTCGGCGGCGCACTCGCGGTCGCGCATCTCGCCGGCGCCACGCGCCGCACGGTCACCTATAGCTGGGGGGAGCGCCTCGCGCGCATCGCGACCAGCCCGCTGGCCAGCGTCGTGTTGCTGGCTCTCGGACTGCTCGGCTTGCTGATCGAGATGCAGACGCTGCACGGTATTGCCGGCGCGATCGGGATCGCGGCGCTGGCGCTCTTTTTTGGAAGCCACATCGTCGCCGGATTCAGCAACGGACTGGTGGCGCTGCTCGCAGTGCTGGGACTGATTGGAATCCTCTGGGAACTGCACGTGGTGCCCGGCCACGGGATTCCCGGTATCGTAGGGGGGCTGGTTTTGATCGCGGCCGTGCTTTTAGCGTTCGGCACCCCGTTCTTCTTCGTGGCGGTCGAGTCGCTGGCGACCGCGATCGTCCTCACCGCGATCGTCTTCTCGCTGGTGGTGCGGGCGCATCCGGAAAACGCCTGGATGCAACGCCTCGCCCTCGGTGCGGCGCAGGGCGCCGACTACGTGACCAGTCGCGATTTTCATGCGCTGCTCGGTCGCGTCGGCGTGGCCGCCTCGTTTCTGCGACCCGCTGGCATTGCGACGATCGACGGCGAGCGCGTCGACGTACTGACGGAGGGGGAGTTCATAGCGCAGGGAACACCCGTGCGCGTAACCCGGGTGGAGGGCGCGCGTGTGTTCGTCGAGACGGTCGCGCCGCAAGCGCTGCCGCTCCAACCCCCTTCGTGAAGTTCGACAAAGGAGTCGTTTGTGGTTGAAGCCGGCGCTCTAGGCATGTTGATCGTCGTCGTTCTCCTGATCGTCGCGTTCTTCGTGTTCCTCTACTACTTTCCGATCGCGCTGTGGATCCGGACGCTGGCTGCGGGCGTGCCGTTGGGCATCATTTCGCTCGTACGCATGCGCCTGATCGGCATCGCGCCCGGCATCATCGTCACCAACTACGTCCGCGCGCGCAAGGCCGGGCTGACGCTGACGGTGGATCAACTGCAGTCGCACTATCTGGCCGGCGGCAACGTCGAGAACGTTACGCTCGCGATGATCGCCGCACAGCGCGCGCAGATACCCCTCGATTGGCAGCGCGCGGCGGCCATCGATCTGGCCGGTCGCAACGTCGTCGAGGCTCTGCAGACGTCGGTCAACCCCAAAGTGATCGAGACGCCGATCTTTCAGGGCGTCGCGCAAAACGGCATTCAGTTGAACGTGAAGGCGCGTGTGACCGTGCGGAGCAACCTGGATCGTTACGTCGGCGGCGCCGGCGAGCAGACCATCATCGCGCGCGTCGGCGAAGGCGTGGTCGCGGCCGTCGGTGCGGCCATCGATCACAAGGAGGTCCTGGAGTACCCCGATCGCATCAGCAAGACGGTGCTCTCCAAGGGTCTCGACGCCGGAACCGCCTTCGAGATCGTGTCGATCGATATCGCCGACGTCGACGTCGGCAAGAACATCGGCGCCGACCTGCAGATGAGCCAGGCCGAAGCCGATCGCCGGATCGCCCAAGCCAAGGCCTCGGAACGCCAATACGCGGCGATGGCCGCCGAGCAAGAGCAGAAGGCCGAAACCCAGGCCATGCGCGCCAAGGTCGTCGAGGCCGAAGCGGCCGTGCCGCAAGCCATTGCGCAAGCGCTCAAGAGCGGCAACATCGGCGTGATGGACCTCTATCGCATGAAGAACATCCAGGCCGATACCGAGATGCGCGGTTCGATCGGCGGCAGCGTCGAGGGTGGCGACGGTCCGGTCGCGCCACCGCCGCCCGTACCGCCCGCCAAGTAGGTGCACGCCGGTCAACTGCTCACCTACCTCTGGGTGGGCGTGGTGATCCTCGCGGTCTTCGGGAACATCGCGAAGTCGGCAAAGCGTCAGGCGGCCCAGCTCCGGCAGCGTCCGCCGGGTAACTCCGGGCAGATCCCGCCCGCAGTGCCGGCCGGCATCCTGCGCCAGTTCGATCCGACGGTCGCTGCCCGCGTCGTCGTCGCACCGCGCACCCCGCAGCCGGTCGTGCGGCAGGCGCCGCCGCCGTTCGTCTCCCCGAAGAACGCATCACCGACCGTCGCGGCCCCGGAGCGGGCCGTGGCGCCGCTGGCGCCCTCGCCGCCGCCGCGCGAGGTCCTCAGCCCGCCGGCCGGCGACCTGACGCACGCCGGGTCCCGGCGCCGCAACCCGGGCTGGCTGGCGCAGGGTGGTTGGGCGCGAGCGGTGGTCGCCGCCGAGGTCCTTGGCAAGCCTCGGGCGCTGCGCGACGAATGGTAGGGGATTGCGGACAGAGCGCGCGATCGACCTCGACGGTCTCACCGACCAGGTTCGACTCTTTGGGGAGTACGACCGAAATCTCTCGGCGATCGAGGCCGCGTTGGCGGTCGAAGTTCGCGCTGCCGGCGGCCGGTTGCACCTTAGCGGCACCGACGACCGCGTCGATCGCGCCGAGAGCGCGGTGCGCCGCCTGCTCGATGCCGCGTTAGCGGGCGCGCACATCGGTCCCGACGACGTCACCTTGGCGCTCTCCGACGCCGCCCACGACGAGGTACGCGCGCCGCTTCCGGGGACGCTGCTGCGCGCCCCGCGCGGACGCGAGATTCGCCCGCGCACGCCCGGTCAGCGCGCCCTCGTCGATGCGATTGCGGCGCACGCGCTGACCTTCGGCATCGGTCCGGCCGGGACCGGGAAGACGTTTTTGGCGATCGTGATGGCGGTGCGCGCGCTCAAGGCGCACGAGGTCGCGCGCGTGGTGCTCTCGCGTCCCGCGATCGAAGCCGGGGAGAGTCTCGGGTTTCTGCCGGGCGACGTGCGCGAGAAAGTCGATCCGTACATGCGCCCGCTCTTCGACGCACTCGGCGAACTGCTCGAGACGGCGCAACTGGGAAAGCTGCTCGAGCGCGGCGTGGTCGAGGTCGCACCGCTGGCGTACATGCGCGGCCGCACGCTCACCGATGCGTTCGTGATTCTCGACGAAGCGCAGAACGCCACCAAAGAACAACTCAAGATGTTTCTCACGCGTCTTGGCCCCTCGTCGCGCATGGTCGTGACCGGCGACGTCACCCAGACCGATCTGCCGTCGGGAGCACACAGCGGCTTGCGCGACGCCGCGCGCCGGCTGCTCGGCATCGAGGGCGTCGCCGCGGTCGAACTCGACGAACGCGACGTCGTGCGCCATCCCTTGGTTGCGCGCATCATCGGCGCGTACGCGCGACCGTGATCTACTATCGCAACGCGGTGCGAGCCAGCGGCGTCGACGGCCGGGCGCTGGTCGCCACCGCGCGCAGACTCTTGGATGCCGCCGGTCAGGCCGATGCGTCGCTCTCGCTCACGTTGGTCGGCGACCGTGCGATCGCGACCCTCAACCGGCACCATCGTGGCAAGGATAAACCGACCGACGTGCTCAGCTTCGGCGCCTATGCGCCGGGCGAAGCCGCGCCGGCCGGCACCGAACGCCTGCTGGGCGACGTCGTCATCTCGGTGGATACCGCGCGCCGCCAAGCTGCCGCGTACGATGCGACGCTGCAGCGCGAGCTCTATCGCCTGTTGATTCATGGCATCCTCCACGTGCTCGGCCACGATCACGAGGCGCTCGGCGAGCGCCGGCGGATGGAACGCGAGGAACGCAGGTTGGCCCGCGCCATCGACCTGCCGTGGCCGTATCCGGACGACGCGCCGTGATGCACCCGCACGGCGACGAACGCGCCGGCGCACGTCGGAGTTCGGGCGGCAACCGGATGCTGCGCTCGTTCAACCACGCCTTCGACGGGATCGTCTACGCCGCGCGTACGCAGCCGAACATGCGCGTACACCTCGCGATCGCGGTGCTGGTGCTCGTCGCCACGTTGGTGCTGCGTCTGCAGCGCCCCTACGTCGTGGCGGTGATCGTGCTGATCGTGGTCGTGCTGGCGCTCGAGTTGGTGAATACGGCGGTGGAGGCGGTCGTCGATCTCTTGACGGTGGCTCACCATCCGCTGGCAAAAACCGCCAAAGATGCGGCCGCAGGCGCGGTCCTGGTGGCCTCGATCGGCGCCACCGTGTGCGGCTACCTGATCTTCTATCAGGGGATAACCAGCGGCGGCGCAACCGTGTTTGCCGCCGTTGCCGCGGTGCCCACCCATGTCGCCGTGATCGTCCTCGCGATTGCGGCAATCGCGACCATCTTCGCCAAGGTCTGGACCGATCGCGGCCGGCCGCTGCACGGCGGCGCGGTCTCCGGACACGCGGCGCTGGCCTTTGCGGCAGCCACCGTACTCGCGCTCTTCTATCGCCAGCCGCTCGCCGCACTGCTGGGCTACTTCGTTGCGTTTCTGGTCGCGCAGAGCCGCGTCGAAGCGCGCATCCACTCGCCGCTGGAGACGTTCTGGGGAGGCGCGTTGGGGACGCTCGTCGCGCTGGCGGTCTACCTGTTGATCCGCCCGCACCTTGGGAGCCTCGTGCTATAATGGCGCCGATTTGAGTACCGATCCCTCCCGAAGTAGCCCGGACGCCTTCATCCTCCACCTCATCGTGCTCGCGGTGCTGGTCGGGTTGGCTGCGTTCTTTGCCGCCGCCGAAGCGGCGCTGATCTCGATCGGAAAGCTGCGCGCGCGCGCGATTGCCGAACGGCGCGTGCGCGGCGCGCGCAATCTGCTGGCGATGGTCGAGGACAAGAACCGCTTTTTGACCGCGGTCCTGGTGGGCAACACGATCGTCCTGCTGGTCGCCGATTCGCTCGCGACCTACGTCGCCATCGAACTGCAGCTTCCGTTCGCGGCGGTGGTGTCGACGGTCGTCACGACCGTGCTGATGCTCACCTTCGGCGAACTGCTGCCCAAGATGGTGGTGACCGCGAATGCCGAGCGCTGGGCGTTGCGGCTGGCCTGGCCGATGCGCTGGGCGGCGATGCTGCTGACGCCGATCGCGCGCTCGTTTCAGGTGCTGGTGGAGGTGATGCTCCGCCCATTCGGCGTGCGGCCTAGCGGAGGGGTGTTCGTCACCGAGGACGACATCCGCGCGATCGTCAACGTCGGTGCCGAGCAGCGCGTGATCGAGGAGCAGGAGCGCGAGATGATCCACTCGATCATCGAGTTCGGCGATACGATCGTGCGCGAGGTGATGAAGCCGCGTCCGGCCATGGTCGCGGTCTCGATCGACGACTCGCCGCGGCGTGCCCTCGACGTGGTGATTGCCGAAGGCTACTCAAAACTGCCGGTCTACCAGGAATCGAAGGACGATATCGTCGGCGTGGTTCACGATCGCGAACTGCTGGTAGCGCTCGCCAACGGGACGCTCGCGCAGACGTCGCTGCGCGCGCTGATGCGCCCGGCGCTCCATGTGCCCGAGACGAAGAAGATCGCCGAGTTGCTGCGCATGATGCAGCGCGATAAGTTTAGCTTGGCGATCGTCGTCGATGAGTACGGCGGTACCGCCGGTCTGGTGACGATGGAGGATCTCCTCGAAGAGATCGTCGGTGAAATTCGCGACGAGCACGACGTCGACGAGATGGAACCGATCCACGTCGTGAGCGCGCACGAAGCCGTGGTCGATGCCGGCACGAACATCGAAGACGTGAACGCGAAGCTGCAGACGCGTCTACCCACCGAGGACTTCGAGACGATCGGCGGATACACCATGGGACTCTTCGGCCGGCTACCCGCTCAGGGCGAAGAGATCGCCGCCGACGAGTGGACGCGGTTGCGCGTCGATCGCACGCGCGGCCGGCGCATCTTGGCGGTTCGGATCTTCACGAGCGCGATCCCGACCGAACCGATCGAGAGCCCGCTCGATGACGCCGCCGCGCAGCTATAAAGCCCGCGGCGTCGTCCTGCGCAGTCGGCCGCTGGGCGAAGCGGATCGCATCCTGACGCTCTTCACCGCCGAGCACGGCCGTATCGACGCGGTTGCCAAGGGCATCCGCCGTGCGCGCAGCCGAATGGGCGGTCAACTCCAGTTCGGTAACGAGTGCGCCTTCGGGATGCACCGGGGGCGATCGCTCGACGTGATTGCGACGGCCGATCTGGTCACGGCGCGCTGGGAACGCTTGGTTCAGCCGGCTTCGTTTGCGGTCGCGTCGTTGCTGGCCGAACTGGTCGTCGGCTTCTGCGAGCCGGATCTCGCGGTCGACGAGGTCTACGTGCTGCTCAACGGGGCGCTGGATGCACTGGGTCGGGTTGCCGACCCGCGCTCGCTCCTTCCACGCTTCGGGATGCGCCTGCTCGATGCGCTGGGCACCGCGCCGCCGGTCGACCGCTGCGTACGCTGCATGCAACCGCTGGCAACGCGCGCGTACCTCGATGCCGAAGGCGGCGGCATGATCGACGAAGCCTGTCGCGAACCGTGGCGCGACATGCCGTTGTGGGATGGCGACGACCTGGCGAACCTTCGCGCGCTCGCTGCGCCGCGCGACCGCGCCGGCGCGGTCCTGGTGGCCCGTCCGCAGGTGGCACGCGGCGTCGAGGCACTGCTGATGCATCAGCTCGGGCGCCGCCCCAAAGCCTCCGCGCTGATCGGCGGCCTCGGGGAGACGACGGCGTGACCGCCATGGCCCTCGATGTCGGGAGCAAGCGGATCGGCGTTGCCGTGGCCGACCCGACGCAAAGTTACGGTCTTCCGGTGGGAACGATCGAGCGGACGAACCTTCGCGCCGACCTCGCCGCGGTGCTCGAGTACGCGCAGAACTACGGCGCACGCGAGTTGATCGTCGGCGATCCGATCGCGCTCAGCGGTGCTCGCGGTCCGGCAGCGGCGGCGATGGACGCGTTCGTCGCGAAGCTGCGCGACGTAACTCCGCTGCCGATCCACCGCGTCGACGAGCGCCTGACGACCGCGCAGGCCAACAAGGTGCTGATCGGCGCGGACGTCTCGCGCAAGCGGCGGCGAGCGGTCGTCGACGCAATGGCCGCCGCGTTCATTCTCGAAAGCTTTCTCGCGCGCCGGCGGCTGGAGAACGCATGAGCGGCCGCATCTTGAAGTGGACTGCGGCCGTCTTCGGCGCGGCGCTTTCGGTAGCGCTGGTCGCCGTGCTCGCGATCGCCTACCTGTCCTACGGCGACCGCCGGTTGCCGTCGGTACGCACTGGGGTGATCATCGCGCGCGGATCGACCTTCGCGCAGATCGCCGCCAAACTGGTGCGTCGCGGAGTGATCTCGAACGTGCTGACCTTTCGCATCCTAGCGCGACTGCGCCATGAAGAAGATGTCGTGCGCGCCGGCGAGTATCGGTTTGCGCCGCACCAATCGCAGTCGAGCGTGTTGCGCGCGCTCGTCAGCGGCGGCGCGCAGGTGGCCAAATGGGTGACGATTCCCGAAGGCTTTACCGACGCACAGATCGCGGCGCGCCTGGGACGCGAGGGGATCGGGAGCGCCCGCACCTACGCCGCGGCCTTCGCGCGCTCGAGCATCGTGGTGGACGGCGTTCGTACCACGTCGCTCGAGGGCTTTCTCTTTCCGAGTACCTATCTGATCCCGATCGGCGCCTCCCCGCGCGAAGTCGCCGGGCGTATGACGCGCCAGTTTCTGCGCGAGCTTCCGAGGGACGCTGCGGCGCGGGCGCGTGCGCTGCACGTGAGCGTGGCCCAAGCGGTTACGGTCGCCTCGCTGATCGAGCGCGAGGCCAAGTCCGAGGTCGATCGGCCGAAGATCGCCTCGGTCATCTACAATCGCTTGCGCATCGGCATGCCGCTGCAGATCGATGCCTCGATCGAGTATGCGCTCCCTCACCATGCGTCGGTTCTCAGCTACCGGGACCTGCAGATCGACTCGCCGTACAACACCTACCTGCACGCCGGACTTCCGCCGACACCGATTGCGAATCCAGGGTTGCCGTCGCTGGAGGCGGCCCTTCATCCGGCGAAGACCGCCGATCTCTACTACGTCTACTGCGGCCATGGGCGTCACGTCTTTGCAACGACGCTCGCGCAGCATCAGGCCAACGTCGCACGCTGCTTGCCCTAGGAAGGAGCATTCGAAATGTCGGCCGAGAACGGCAACACCCCAACCGGTCCGCTGGAACTCAGCGAGGTGCTGTATATCGAGACGAAGGATGGCAAGCAACTGCCCTTCGAGGTGGTCGGCATCCTGGAAGACCCCGAAGCCAAGGTCTCCTACGCGGTGCTCGCGCACGAGCCCGAGGACGGCGAGGCCGAGGCCGCCGACGAGGCGGACGGCGATCACGCCCACGACGGCCGGGAGTTTATCGTGACCGACCTCGAAGGCAACCTCGTCGACGACGACGAGCTCGCTCAGGAAGTGCTGGACGAGTTCTTGCTCTTTGCGGAAGAAGCCGGCGACGCCGGCGGCGACGGGAGCAGCGAGTAAGATTCGCGTCCTGTTTCTCTCCGCCAGCGTCGGCGTCGGCCATGTCTCGGCCGCGAATGCGGTCTGCGCCGGGTTGCGCCGGATCGATCCGGAGGTCCGAACCAGCGTGGTCGACTCGTATAAGTACGCGGCTTCGGTGGTCTCGCGCGTCGTTTCGGACGGCTATCTGCAGATGGTCAAAACCATCCCGCAAATGTACCGGTTCATCTACGACCGTGCCGAACGCGCCACCGAAGTCGGCCCGTTTCGGACCTGGGCGCACCAGTTTGCCGCGGGAAATCTGCGGCCGCTACTGTTGCGCGAGCGACCCGACGTGGTGGTCTGCACCCACGCCTTTCCGTGCGGTGCGATGGCCGAATACAAACGGCAGTTCGCCGACGCGCCGCCGGTGTTCGGCATCGTGACCGACTTTGCGGTGCACGCGTTCTGGATCCATCAAAACATCGATGCCTATTCGGTGGCGACCGATGCGGTGCGCGACGTGCTACTGGCGCGTGGCATCGCGCCCGAGCGCGTCGCGGCGACCGGCATCCCGGTGCGCCCGGAGTTCGCGCCCGATCGCGTCGATCGCGTACGGTTGCGTGAAGCCTTGGGGCTACCGCGCGAGCGCTTCGTGGTGCTGCTGATGGGCGGCGGGCTCGGCATCGGCCCGCTCGAGCGCGTCATGCACGCGCTCGAAGGGCTCGAACTGCCGATTACCGTCATCGTGATCGCCGGGCACAGCTCGCGCACCGAGCGCCGGGTGCTGGCTGCGGCCGAGAGCGTGCGCTATCCGGCGCGGGTGCTGCGCTTCGTCGACAACGTCTACGATTACATGCACGTCGCCGACGCGCTGATTACCAAGCCGGGCGGCTTGAGCCTCGCCGAAGCACTGGTCGCGCAGGTGCCGATCATTCTCTGCCGGCCGTTGCCGGGTCAGGAGGAGCGCAACGCGCGAGTCCTCGGCGAGGCCGGGGCGGCGGTGCGTACCCGTCGCATCGAGGAGCTTCCGGCTGCCCTGACGCGCGCGCTCGGAAACTCGGAGCACCGCGAGCGGATGATCCGGGCAGCCTGCCGGTTGGGCCGGCCGGGCGCGGCAGGGGAAGTGGCCGCGATGCTGGCACGTCTCATTCAGGCACGAAAGGAGGTCGTCGCATGAAACCTCTGCCGTCCTCAAAAGTCTACGCCACATGGCTCGCCCTGATGCGCATCATGACCGGCATCATCTGGCTGATCCACGGCGTTCCCAAGTTCACCCAGAGCGATCAGTTCATGCCGCCCAACGGGTTCATCACCTTTTACGTGACGCATGGCTTGCAACTGACGCACGGGCCCTATCACTGGTTCCTGGCGACGTTGGTGCAGCCGCACATCCTGCTGTTCGCGCAGCTCGTGCGTTTAGGCGAGGTGCTGGTCGGGCTCGCGCTCGTCTTCGGGCTGCTGACGCGTCTGGGGGGATTCTTCGGAGCGGTGCTCGCGCTCAACTATATGGCGGCGCTCGGGAGCGTGGCCGGCTTCAATGCGTGGGCGAGCCTGAACGCCTGCGTGCTGATCCTCTCGGTGACCAACTTCGTGTTGCCGACGGGGCGCATGCTGGGTGTCGATGTGCTCCTGGGAGCACGCCCGCGCACGCGGACCGTCCACGCGGAGTTTGTGGAGGAGCACCCGCTCGACGGGCCCTCGGCGCCGAGCGCGCCACCGTAAGCGCACCGAGCATCGCGACCGAAGTCGTATAGGGGTCGGCTGCAGCGGCGTGGTATAGTCGTCGCGGTCCGCTGGAGAGATGGCCGAGCGGCTGAAGGCGGCGGTTTGCTAAACCGTTATACGATGTAAAGTCGTATCGAGGGTTCGAATCCCTCTCTCTCCGAAGGACAGGATGTCCGGAGTGCCGCGCGCACCCCTTTCCTGTTTCTGGAGGAGGTGCGCGGCGCGAAGCGTATCAGGGAAAGTCGCGCACGGGGTTGCGCACGCGCGGTCGTAGCTCAATTGGATAGAGCAACAGGCTACGAACTTGTAGGTTGGGGGTTCGAGTCCCTCCGACCGCGATTTTGCGAAACGGAAGCCTCGGCGGCGCGCCGGGGCTTCTTGCCGTAGCGCTTCGGGCGGGTGCCGGCTGCAACCGCGTCGTAGCGCATCAGCATGGCTCGGTAGCTCAGGGGTAGAGCAGGGGACTCATAAGCCCTTGGTCGTAGGTTCGAATCCTACCCGAGCCAGGAAATCCTCAGTAAGGAACACGGTCGAAAACAGCGATGTCCACAATCCCCTGCGATTTCTGTCCGCATCCGGTCGATCGCGGCCAGATGGAAGAAATCGAAATCTCTCACTACGTTCCGGATAGCTCCGGCGACGATCTCGCGTACGCGCGGACGTACTTCTTCGGGCATCCCGACTGCGTGCGCAAGTTCTATCGCACGCTCGTCGACCACAAGCTCGACCTGTTCAAGCACATGCCAACCGGCTCGCCGCCGGAGAGTCCGCGCTAGACGCGCGCCGCGCGCCCGTAGCTCAGCTGGATAGAGCGCTGCCCTCCGAAGGCAGAGGCCAGGGGTTCGAATCCCTTCGGGCGCGAGTCTTTACTGCAACGTGAGTTCGTCGGCCAGCGCGCGCGCCTTCGCCTTGACGAGGTCGCGGATTTCGCGCACCCGCGCCGGCGACGCGCCCTTCGGATCGGGCAGCGCCCAGTCGGCATCGACGCGCGGCACGCCCTGCACGTCGCACCCCATGGTGATGATGCGCAGCGCCCGCGCCGCCACGGCCGGGTCGATGAGTTTCGGGCGCGCCTCCGCGATGTCGATACCGTCGTCGCGCATCGCCGCTACGACTCCCGGATCGGGATGCTCGGCCGCCTCGGTGCCGGCCGATGCGACGTCGAGCGCATCGCCGACGAAGGCGCGCAGGTAGGCTTCGGCCATTTGGCTGCGGCCGGTATTGTGCCGGCAGACGAAGAGGATCAGCGGCTTGGGTGGCATCGAGCATCCTTTGCGAGTGCGACGAAGGGGTCTGTCGGCGACGCGCGCCGGCACTGTCGATAGCCTGCGCGATCCATCGAGATTTGTCAATATAGCGGCTTCTGTGCCGGCGGCGTGGAAAAGCGCCGGGCGATGGACGAAGACCAGCGGTATCTGCGCCGGGCGATCGAGCTGGCCGCGCGCGCGGCCGAGGCCGGCGACGTGCCGATCGGCGCGGTGCTGCTGGTCGGCGATCGTCACTTCGAGGCGTGGAACGAAAAGGAGCGTCGTCCCGATCCGACCGCCCATGCCGAAGTGCTGCTGATTCGCGAGGCCGCGGCTGCGCTCGGCCGGTGGCGGCTCTCGGACGCCACCCTTTACGTCACCAAGGAGCCCTGCGTCATGTGCGCCGGTGCAATCGTGGCCGCGCGCATTGGGCGCGTGGTCTACGGCGCGCCCGATCCGAAGGGCGGCGCCGACGTCAGCGTCTTCGACGTCTTGCGGTCGCCCAAAACCAACCATCGGCTGGAGGTTACCTCGGGCGTCTGCGCGACCGAAGCCGCCGAGCAACTGCAACGCTTCTTTCGCGAGCGTCGCGGCAAAGGCGAAGAAGGTTTGCCCGATTCGCCGCCGTAGAGAGGCGGTCGCGCGGAGAGGTGGTCGAGTGGTTGAAGGCACCCGCCTCGAAAGCGGGCGAACGTGATGAGCGTTCCGTGAGTTCGAATCTCACCCTCTCCGCCAGCATATTCTGCGTTCCGAACTCACGGAACGCTCATCAGCGCAGGCGCGCAGCGCCGTAGCGGTCTCTTCAAACGGGTGGGGTCCCCGCGCGCGAGCGCGTGGGGAATGGTTGCGTGAGTTCGAATCTCACCCTCTCCGCCAGCATATTCTGCGTTCCGAACTCACGGAACGCTCATCAGCGCAGGCGCGCAGCGCCGTAGCGGTCTTTTCAAACGGGTGGGGTCCCCGCGCGCGAGCGCGTGGGGAATGGTTGCGTGAGTTCGAATCTCACCCTCTCGGGCACTTCGGAGTTTTGGGTTCGTGCGGAGAGAGTGCATATGGCGTTATTCGTACTGATCCCCGGCGCCGGCGGCATGGCGTGGTATTGGCACCGCGTGACGCCCTTGCTGCACCAAGCCGGGCAACAAGCCCTCGCGGTCGATCTTCCCGGCGACGACCCGCACGCCGGCCTCGCGGCATACACGGACATCGTCGTACGTGCGATCGCCGGGCGGCGCGACGTCGTTCTCGTGGCACAGTCGCTGGCGGGCTTCACCGCTCCGCTTGTGTGCGCACGCACGTGCGTGAAGACCCTCGTGTTTGTCAACGCGATGATTCCCATGCCCGGCGAGACCGCCGGCGCGTGGTGGGACGCCACGGGAGCGATCGCGGCGAGGGAACAGGCCGCACTGCGGCGCGGCTACGCCACGTCGTTCGATATGACGACGTACTTTTTGCACGATGTGCCGCCGGACGTGCTGCACGCCGGTCCCGAGGGACCGCGCGAGGAAGCCGCGATCGTTTTTGGCGAGCCCTGCCGCTTCAAGCGCTGGCCGGAGCTCCCCATTCACGTTCTGGCGGGAAGCGACGACCGCTTCTTCCCGATCGAATTTCAGCGACGCGTTGCGCGTGAACGACTCGGGAAGGACGTGGACGCGATTGCCGGCGGCCACCTCCTTGCATTGTCCAATCCCGAAGGTTTGGTAAAGCGTCTTCTGGCGTGCGAATGAAGCCCGTCGTGCAAGGAGTCATAGGGTTATGGCGTCGACCGGGTACACGCCATCGCCGTTCGTCGCCCAGCAGCACGTCGCTTATCTCGAACTCACGGAACGCTCGTCGGCGCGCACCGCCGTAGCGGTTTTAGAAGAGCGAAACGAAATAGGCGATCGTGGCGGCGACCACGATCGCGGCAACCGACCATCCGGCCAGTGCCAAGCCGGTGCCGATGCGGTGGCGTCCCATCACGCGTTTCGAGCGCGCGACCAGCAGCATCACCGCGAGCGAAACCGGCGTTCCGATACCCCCGATGATCGACGACGCATAGAGCACCCCTATCGGCGATGCGCCGAGCAGCCCGACCAGCGCCGCCGCGAACGTCATGACGACCATCGAGCCGTAGAACGCGCGCCCGCGCCACCACTTGGTATCGAGGGTGGCATTCCAGCCCAGGGCATCGCTGAGCATGTAGGCGCTGGTCGCAATCAACACCGGAACCGCAATCAGCGCCGAGCCGAGGAGGCCGATGCCAAAGAGCAGTGCGGCATTGCGGCCGGCGAGCGGGGCCAGGGCCTGCGCGGCTTGATCCGCCGTTTCGACGTTTTGGTGGTGGAGCCCAAGCGTCGCGCCGGTGGCAACCACGATCGCCCAGAACGACGCGCCCGCGATGACCGTTCCAAGCGTCGCATCGGCTTGCACCAGCCCGAGCCGCTTGATCGGCGGCCGTTCCTTGGCAGTTTCGACGGTCTGCCACACGTACGCGTACGACGTGAGCGTGGTGCCGAGCAACGCGATCGCACCGCTGGCATAGGCCTTGGTGAGCTCGAAATGCGGCACGAAGGTCCCCACCAAGACGGCGTGCCAATCGGGGTGCGCCAGGATCGCCGAGATCGGATACGCCAAAAAGACCAGGGGAACGATCAACAGCCCGCGCTTGATTTTATCGTAGGATCCGAACACGAGCATGGCCAGCGACGCGATCGCGATCGGCAGGATCCACCAGCGGTAGTCGATCCCGGTCAATACCTGCAGCGCGGCGCCACCGCCTTCGAGGTCGGCGACGAGCGTCACGAAGGTGATGCTGACAACCGAGACGAGCAGCACGAACGCCACGGCGCGCCCGTGGAGCGTGCGCGCGTCGCGTTCCAGCCCGTGGCGCGTGATCGCTCCGACGCGCGATGCGATGATTTGCACGACCGCCAGCATCGGCACGATCAATACCACCAGCCAGCCGAGTCCAAAGACGGTCGTCGATCCGATGACCGCGAGCGTCGCTACCGTGGTCGGATCGTTGTCGCTCGCACCCGAGACGATTCCGGAGCCGACATACGCCAGCGGCGATGTCGGCTTGCGCGGCTTACGCGGTGGCCGCGTCGGTTCGGCCGTCACGGGCCATACGGCGGCGGTGCGCACGTCGCGCCGGGCCGCGGGGTCAGGCGCGTGAGGCTGCGCAGCATAGGCCGCCTTGATTGCCCGCCGAGCACGCACGCCCTGCGTCCGGCTCGCGCGGGCGCGGCGCTTGCGCTGCCGATAGCGCGCTGGAGCCCCGACGGTGGCAGCGCGTTACGACGCCGATGGGAGCGGGCTCGGGGTCGGCGTTCCGGCCAACCGTGGATCGGGCGGCGTTGCGGGGAAGGCGATGTCGGTGAAGCGCACGTCGGCGATCACCTTGAAGGTCATGAAGAAGGCGTGCTGCGTTTCGCTGAACGTGCCGTGCGTGATGACCCAGTGTCCGTCGATCACCTGATAATCGAGGGCGATCGTCATGTCGTCGCCGCCGGCAACGCGCATCTCGATGTGCGACGGCAGCTGCGTCTGCGGATCCTCGACGATCTCCGAAGGATAGAAGCCGCCGTTAGCACGCGCGGTCGGTCGAATCAAGAGGTGCAGCGCGGTCGGCGTCGAGTCGGCCGCGTACCGAGCGGCCCAGTAGCTATTGTACGGAATCTGCATGCTGACGTTCGGATCGGCCGCGGGGATCGGCAACTCGAGCGGTGCGCCGCGCTTGAGCGTGATGTTGACCGCCTTGAGATTCGCGAAGTAACTGAACGCGAAGCTGCCGAGCGGATCGAAGTAGGCCAGGATCGGAAACGCCTCGCCGGTGCGCTCGGCCCCGCGCGGAAGATCCTGCATGATCGCGTAGTCGTCGGCCACGCGCACCGCCACCGAACGATCGATGTCTTGGGTGCGTCCGAGCGATGGCGCGCTCACGTGGGTGTGCTCGCGGTAGGTCATGTACGTCGGCGCGTTCTGGGTGTAGAACTGCGAGGTGCGGTCGATCAGGAGTGCGAGGGCCAGGTCGGGAAGCATCGCGGCACCGACTTCGCTACAGGAACCACCGATACCGTCGCGTGAAGAGCCGCGCCATGCTCCTTCGCCCCGACGCCCAACTCACCGACCGGATCGTCGCCTTGCGTCGAACGATTCACCGTCGCCCCGAACTGGGTTTTGAGGAGCACGAAACCTCGGCGCTGGTCGCGCGTGAGCTCGACGACCTCGGCATCCCGTATCGGCGCGTTGCGCGCACCGGCATCGTCGGGGTGATCGCCGGCGGACGGCCCGGACGCGTCGCCGCCCTGCGCGCCGACATGGACGCGTTGCCGATCCAGGAGCGCAGCGGCGAGAGTTTCTCTTCCGAAGTTCCTGGGAAGATGCACGCCTGCGGGCACGACGCGCACACCGCGATGCTGCTCGGCGCAGCGCGCGTACTCGCGGCCGATCGATCGGCGCTGCAGGGCAGCGTCGTGCTGCTCTTTCAACCCGCCGAAGAAGGTCCCGGCGGTGCCGAGCCGATGATCGCCGAGGGCGTCCTCGACGATCCGAAGGTTGACGCGGTCGCAATGCTGCACGTGGATACGCGTTTGGCGGCGGGCGAGGTGGGCATTACTCCCGGGCCGGTCAACGCCGCCTGCGACGAGTTGCACGTGCGCGTACTCGGCAAGGGGGGCCATGGGGCGTATCCGCACACCGCGATCGACGCGATGCCGCCGAGTGCCGCGTTGATCCTCGCGCTGCAGCATATCGCTGCGCGCGAGACCGATCCGCTCAAAAGCGTCGTCGTCACGATCGGAACGATTGCCGGCGGCTACCGCAACAACGTCATCGCCGACGACGTGCGCATGACCGGAACGCTGCGTGCCCACGACCCCGACGTGCGCGACGGCCTTGGCGATCGCGTGCGCCGGATCGCCGCTGGAATCGCCGCCGCGTACGCTGCGACGATCGAGGTCGAGATCGTGCGCGGATACCCGCCGGTGATCAACGATGCGGCACTAGCGGAGGGATTCACCGGATTTTTGCATCGCGAGCTCTCCGAGATTCCGGTGCGTCGTCCGGCGCCGACGATGGGCGGCGAAGACTTCGCCTACTTCGCGCAGCGCGTCCCGGGGTTGCACGTGCGCCTGGGGGTTCGCGATCCCGCGGCGCGCGAGACGCCGAGCGGACACAGCGCGCAGTTTCGCATCGACGAGCGCGCGCTGCCGGTCGGCGTCGCAACCCTGGCAGCGTTTGCGACCGCGGTCACCAGCGGTGCAATCGGTGGAGAGCTATCCACAACCGCTGGTGGATGACTTTTGTAGGAGCCCCAACATATAGGGTCGAATCGCCGGATATGGCCGTCCTCGCCGAGCCTCGCCGCGACCCACGGATGCACACCTTTAGCGCGAGCCAGGATGTCGACTCGGCAGCGCAGCCGGTCTTCGCGCTGCTTTGCGCGGTTGAGAAGTGGCCGGTCTGGTTGCCGTTCGTCCGCAGCGCCAAACTGGCCGGGGCACCGCTCTCCTTGGAGAGCGACGTGATCGTGCGCTCGAACCTCCCGGGCGAGGAAGAGCAGCACTTCGAAGTTGACGCCTTCGTGGCCAACTACCACCTCTCGCTGGTCGGGGCGTACTCGGTGCGCCGCCGTATCGACTTTCGCGTCGAGCAGAAGACCGCGCGCACGAAGGTCCACCTGCGGGTCAGCTACCCGGCCTATCACGGGCGGGTGGGTGCCGCCCTCGAGCGCTGGCGTCGCGGCAAGCGGCTCAACGCCGCGCTGGAAGCCGCGCTGCTCCACTTCAAGGGTTTGATCGAGCGGCAACACGACGATTTGGCAGTCGTTGACCAAGACTGCTAGAGCCGGTATACTTCCGAGCATGCCCCTATACGAGTACAAATGCGCGCAGTGCGGCAAGGTCACCGAGGTACGGCACGGCTTCGACGACGGCCATGACGCGCCGTGTCCGGCCTGTGGGGGAACCCTCGCGCGCGTCTTCAGCGCGCCGCCGATCGTCTTCAAGGGCTCGGGTTTCTACGTCAACGATTCGCGGCCGGCCGGCGGCGCGAAGACCGCCGACGCAGCCCCGAAAGCCGACGCCCCGAAAGCCGACGGCGCAAAGTCGGATACCACTGCCGCGGCGTCCGCGAGTTCGAGCACGCCCAGCACCAGCAGCGCCGAGCCGGCCGCCTAGCCGCGTGAGCGGCCTCGGAACCTGGTTGCTCGTCGTTCCCGGTGCACTCGGGCTCGTGCTCGCGCTGATCGGGTCGCTCGCCGCCGCACGCGCGGCCGCGCGCACGCTGGCAGCGGCCACATCGCTCCGCACCGCCGAGGTGATTCCGACTGCCCGATTGCGGGCGGTCGCCGCACGGCTCCAGACCAACGCCGCGATGATTCCGTTCGAGGCGGGGCGCGCCGCCCGGGCATGTGCGGAACTGGACCTCGCGTTACGCCGGCTGGGCGTTCCTCAAAGCGCGCGCATCGCGCGCCGGCTTCTGCTTCACCTGCTCGGATAAGGCCCGCGCCCTACGGCCCCAACGGCGGCTGACCGAAGGGCACGTCCTCGTCGCCTTCGGGCGGTTCCCACTGCCACGCCGTGGTCGGCGGGGGCGCACCGGGATTATCGGGCGCCGGCATCGCAAAGGGCGCGCCGAAGGGCGTTGGCGCCGGCGGGGGTGCGGCGCTCGGATTGGGCGGCTCCGGCATCCCGAACGGAAGGTTGTTCCCGAAGCCAAACCCCGGCGGCGCGGCCGCTGCCGCCGGTCGTGGCGCCGGGGTGGCCGGTGGCGCCGCGGCCGCCGGCGTATCGGGCGTACCCGCGGGTTTATCCGGTGCGGCCGGTGCGGCGCCCGCCTTCCCCGCGGCGGAGGGAGGCGACGCTGCCGGCGCATCGACGGGCGGAAACTCGTACCCGGTCTCGGCACTGACCGCGCGTGGCGCGCCGGGCGTGGGTGCGGCGGCGGGCGGTGCGGCGGCGCGAGCCGGCTCGGGCTTGGGCTCGCGCGCCGAGAAGTTCGGCGCGGTGAGCTCGCCGACCGGCGCGCCGATCAGCACGAAGCGCGGTGGCGGCAAGAGGACGCTTTCGGACCGCGCCGCGATGAGCCGTAGCTCGTCGATGTACGGCTGCGGCGCCTGTTCGACCTCGATCGTGCGCAGCAACAGCTCGACGGTGTCGTCGAGATACTCGTGGGGCGGCACCTTCGCGAAGGCAAAGACGTGCTGCGCGATGTCGGCCTTCACCGACTGCAGCAGTTTCTTCCAGTATTCGATCGGTTGATAGTACTCGAAAGCGCCGAGTTCGCGCTTGGCCTGGGAGTAGAGCAACGCGATCCGCTTACCGAGCGCGTCGGCCGGCGGTGCCGGCTCGACGATCCCGACCCGGTGCGCGACGCGCGCTAGCTCGGCGACGATTTGGGCGTGAAAGAACGGATCGACTTCGTGCAAGTAGTGGATGGAGACCGCCAGATCGAACGAGCGATCGCGCGCCGGGATCACCGACGTGCTCCCGCGCAGCAACCGCGCGCCCAGATGTGCGAACTGTGCGATCGCGCGATCGCGGTGCTCGATGACGGTCACATCGGCACCGGCATCGATCGCGCGCCGCACGTACGTGCCGTCGGGTCCGTAGCCGCACATCAACACGCGTGCGCCCGCCGCCACGTCGAGCGCCTCCCACACGTTGCGTTCGAGATGGCGGGACTCGCGCTCGAACTCGTCGATGGTGTAGAACGGAAGATCGTCGTTCACGGCATCACGCTCGCAAGGGTCGGCAAAAAGTCGGGAAAGCTCACGTCGATGCTGGCGGTGCTGTCGATCGCAAGCGGACCGGCGGCACACGCCAGTGCCGCGGTTGCCATCGCCGTGCGATGATCGTCGTGCGTGGCGATGATCTCGCTGGCGGCGCGCGGGTGACCGCCGGTGACGGTGAAACCGCCCGAGCTGCTCTCGACCGCGATCCCGACGCCGCCGAGCATGCGCTCGATCGCCGCAATCCGATCCGATTCCTTGGTGCGCAGATCGCGTGCCCCGGCGACGGTGGTCGTGCCCTCGGCGAAGGCGGCGGCCACCGCGATCAGCGGAACCTCGTCGATGCAGCGCGGGATCAGGTCGGCCGCCACGCCGACGCCGCGTAGCGGGGCCGCTTCGACCGCGATGTCGGCGACCGGCTCGCCCGCCCACTCGCGTGGGTTGCGTAGCTCCACACGCGCGCCCATCTGCGCCAAAACCTCGAGCAGGCCGGTACGGGTCGGGTTGACGCCGACGTCGCGAATCACGAGCGCGCTGCCGGGTGCGATCGTGGCCGCGACCACGAAGAATGCCGCCGACGAAAAATCGCCTGGGATGTCGAGAGGGCGTGCCTGGAGTGCGCCGGCGCGCAATGCGATGCTGCGGCCGTCCCAGGCGATCTCGGCGCCAAGGTAGCGTAAGAGGCGCTCGGTGTGGTCGCGCGAGTGCGCGTCGCCGCTTATGGTGATGTCGGTCTGCGCGAAGAGCGCCGCGAAGAGCAGCGCCGACTTCACTTGCGCCGAGGGTGCCAGCAAAATGAAGTCGCGCGTTTCGATGCGCGGACGCGCGTGGATCTGCAGCGGCAGGCAGCCCCCGGTCGTGTCGATGCGTGCTCCAAAGGCGCGTAGCTGCGCGGCAACCGGTTCCATCGGCCGGCGGCGGAGCGACGCGTCGCCGTCGAAGCGCGCCGGAAGGTTGGCACCGGCACAGACCCCCAGCAGCAACCGCGCGGTGGAACCGGAGTTCATGCAGTCGAGTGCGCCGGGAGCCTCACGTAAGCGGCCGCCGCCGACCCGATGGGTGG
>DAIDGS010000005.1 GCA_027459845.1 Vulcanimicrobiota bacterium
GATTCACCCGGTGCTCTTCGCCGCGCCGGGAGGGTTCACCGCGAACCCGTCGTATCAGAGGGGCCGCGGGGTGGAGCAGTCCGGTAGCTCGTCGGGCTCATAACCCGAAGGTCGCGAGTTCAAATCTCGCCCCCGCAACCACGTCCCAGGTCCGCTCGCGGTTACGCAAGCGGACCTGGTGTTTTTTTGCGGCGCCGTTGTTTACTCGCCGAACGAGATCGTGAACTGCACCTCGCGCGGCGGCCCCGGATCGGCCAGAATCTGACCGGTACCGTAGTTGATGCTCTGACCGGGTCCGCCCGCAAAGTACGCACCCGAGGTGATGTACTCGAAGACGTTATACTGCCGATCGAGCAGGTTGGTCGCCGACACCGAGAACGCGATCGGGTAGCGCTTGGGGTTGACGCGAAACTCGAGCGATCCGTTCACCAGATCGTAGGGCGCGATCATGTGCACTGCGGGATCCGGCATACCGAGCGCGTTGTTCCACATCGGCTGCGGGCCGACGTACTGATTCCACAGCCGCGTCACGATCGTGTTCTTGCCGGTTGGGGCTTCGAAGACGATCCCGAGATTGCCCGAGGTGATCGGCGTATTCGTGACCGGCAGGCCGCTATACGACACCGGTCCCGGCAGCACGTAGTTCAGGAACGCCGCGTGCGTGATCGCGTAGCCGCCGAAGAACTGCAGATCGCGCCGCGCATCGGCCTCGAAGGCGAAGGTCAGGCCCGCGTAGCGCGAGGTGCCGCTCGCCGACGATACCTTCAGCCCCTGGCCGGTCGTGATCGGGATGTTCTGATTCTGCAGCGTGCTCTGATAGAGCCCGAGCGTCGCGAAGTTTTCGCGCTCGGATCCGTCCAGATTGGTGCCGAGCAGCCGCTGGTAGTACTTCACTCCGACCTCGTCGTCGTCGGTCGCTTCGGGAAGAAGCCCCTGCACCGAGACGCGCTCGTAGGGGCCGCCCGGCGATGCCTGCGGGTTGCGGATGGCGCGTCCGTAGTTCGCATACGCTGCAAAATCTTGCGCTAACTGCCAGCGAAACCCGACCGATGGTTCGAGTTGGTGATAGCTGGTGGTCGCGTTCGGCTCGCTCGAGTGGTTGTTGCCGTAGCACGGCGACGTAGGCAGCGCGCACGACGGGAAGCCCACCAGGCCGTTGTTGACGAAGCTGGTGTTGAGCGCGACGCTGCGTACGCCTGGAATCATCTCGAAGCGCGGCGTCACGTGCATCGTGTCTTGCCAGAAGAACGCCAAGTTCTGCATCCAAAAGTCGTCCTCGCGGAAGTTCGAGGGTTCGGTGATGGTGGTCACCGGGCTCGGATACGACTGGACGGGATCGTTGTTCCAAAACGCATTTTTCGTCTGGTAGTGCGCGTAGAGCAGGTTGAATCCGGCGGCAAAGTCGTTGACCCCGCGAATGAGGTGATACGCGAACGTATCGCCGAGCGCGTTCGAGTACGGATTGTTGTACTCGTAGCGCCCGGTGTTGTTGGCCTGATCGAAGTTGAAGTCTTTGACGTGGATGCGGTCGCCGTAACGATCCCAGGCCTGATTGGTGATGTATTGGTTCGGCGCGGTGTTGTAGGTAACGTCGAGCCCGAGCAAACGGGTAGCGTTGGTGTCGGTCTTCTGCCAAACGCCTTGCGAGAGCGCGGAATAGAATCCACTGGTCTGCTGGCTATAGGCCGGCCCGTCGATCGGGTTCCCGTCGAGGCCGAAGCCGTTCACGGTGACGACGGCTCTCGGCTTCGGGCAGCTCGCGCCCGCCGAACATACCAGCGGCGTGACCGGGATCAGATTCGGACGATAATCGGTTCCGTTGGCGGAGTAGCCGAAGAGCAGCAGCGAACCGTGCCGGAAGGTGTTCTGCAGTTCGGCGAACGTTCCGTACGAGCTCCCCGGCGCGGCGTTCCCCGAGCCGATGATGTCGCGGAAGCCCTGCGTGAACGTGCGTCCCTGCGCCACCAGCACGCCCCAGTGCGACGAGAGGGCGTCGCTGAAGTCGAGGTGATAGCCCTGACCGCCGTAACTGCCGGTCGTAGCGCTCGAGCGAAACGTCGACGTTTGGCTGGGGAGAATCGTATAGAAGTCGACCGTCCCGCCCATGCTATCGAAGGTTCGCGTCAGCGGCTCGCCGGGACCGTACGCGACGCTCGCGCCGGAGATGATCGAGAGGTCGGGCACCTCGTTGGGTTCCCAGATTCCCGTCTGCGGATTGTTCAAGTAGACGCCGTTGAGCGTGACGCCGAAGAGACCGTTGTCCACCACGCCGGCTTGATTTCCCCACCCTTGCTTGAAGCCGCGTAGGCTGATCATGCTCTTCGCCGCGCCGGTCGAGCCGTAACTCGCCTGCGTTACGCCCGGTGCGGCCGCGAGCAGTTGCTCCGAGCCGGCCAGCGGGGCTTGCGCCGCGATCACGTTGCGGCCGAGCGAGACCTGCGTTTGCGAGGAGTGGTAGAGCTGCGAACGGCTCGGGGCCAGACGCCGCGGCGCGCTGACCGCCACCGCCGCAATCGAGCGCAGGGCGACCAGCACGACCGTCGCGTTTTCAGCCGGGCGCACGTGCACGATTTCTGCGTGGCCGATGTACGCCGTCGAACTCGTCTTGACGCGATACTCCCCGGGCGGAAGTCCGGTGACGTGAAAACCTCCCTGCGCGTCGGTAGTCGCACCGTACGCGCCTTGGCCGTGCGTCCCGCGGGCGACGATTTGCACGCCGGCGATCGGATGATGATCGCCGATGCTCGTCAGCGTTCCGGTGATGGCACCCATGGCCGCGGCGCAGCTCGGCCTGGGCAAGCTCCATGAAAATAGGATAAAGGCGATCGCCCAAAAGCGAGATCTCGAAGATGCAAAGCTCATGCCTCGATGCTAGTAGATGGAGCGTTAAGGGCTGCTTATGCGTGGATTATCACACCTGGCCGAGCGTCGGCAGCGTCGCGCGCAAAAGCAGGGGTTGCCCGCGGAGGCTGCAAATGACGAACGCGTGACGTTGCGCCGCATTCCGGGTGCGCTCGGATTGGGTCTGGTCGCCGCCCTCATCGGTCACGCCGTCATCTACGGCAACGGCCACGCGATGGGCGGCGATTACCACGAACTGCTGCTCAAGCTGGCACTCGCCGGTTCGCTCGCTCTATTGGGCGCGCTGGCGGTCCTGGCGACGGCCGGCGCGCGCTTCGTCGCCGACGGGAGCATCCTCGCGCGCCGCGTCGCGCAGGTGCTTCCGAACTTCCCCGCACTGCTGGCCGCGACGGCGGCCTGGTACAGTCTCGGCGAGGCGATCGAACCGCAGCACGCAGCGGCCTCGATCCTGCTCGTCGCACTGGCGCTCGCACTCGCGGCAGCACTGCTGCTGGTGGGCGCCCGCACGCTGGTCGACTCGCTGTCGGTCGCGGTCGTCGCAGTCGTTCGCCTGCGCTTTGCCGCCCGCCGCCCCACCATCACGCTCCGGCGCCGCCGCGCGCCGCTGGCCATCCCGGCGCCACCGTCACTGCGTCGCCGGCTCGTCCGCCCTCCCCCTACGATCGCACGCGCGTTCTAGCGCGTCGCCGCCCCGCGCGCGCCTCAGCGCGCTTTTAGCGTTTCATCTCGCTCGATCGTAGGAGAACCATGTTGCGTTCGTTTACGGCAGCCGCAGCTGCCTTGCTGCTTTGTGCATCCATCCTCTTCATCACCGCCCAGCCGGCGCACGCCGCGACCACCGGCCTGATCCGCGGCACCGTCACCGTCAACGGCAAACCGGTCGCCCACGCCGGCATCGTGGTCGAAGGCGAAGGCTCGCGCTTCACCACCACCACCGACGCGGACGGGCACTTCGTGCTCGCGCGCATTCCGTTCGGCACCTACCGCGTGATCGCGATCGCCAAGGGCGCCCACTCGCTGCAGACGTTCGTGCGGGTGATCGGCGGCCAAGTCGCCACCGTCGATATGCCGCTCTCCACCCACCTCATGACGATCGCCAAGACGGTCGTCAGCGCGCACGCCGGCGTGGCGGCTGCGCCGACCACCGTCAATCAACTCGATCGTTCGACGATTCAAACGTCGCCCGCGCAGGACAACCTCAATCACTTGATCGAGACGCTTCCAGGCGTCGTGAAGTTCTCGTACGGCGAGCCGGTCGCCAACGGCTTCCACGGGATCACCTACAACATCGACGGCGCGCCGCTGCCGCTGGCCACCTCGTCGAACTTCGCGCAGGTCGTCGATCCGCAAACGATCGACTCGATGGAAGTCTACACCGGCTCGATTCCGGCCGAGTTCGGCGGCGACCGAATGGGAGCGGTCGTCAACATCATCACCAACCGTCCGACCGACGCGCCGCCGGGCGTCTACGGCACGCTCAGCGTCGGCGGCGGCTCGCAGGGCGGATTCGACACCGCGCTCGATGAGGCATCGCACTTCGGCAGTTCCGATCTGTTTCTCTCCCTCGACTCATCGCGCACCAACCGCGGGCTCGACGCGCCCACCTACACCGCCATCGGCGACGCCAGCTCGACGAGCAACCAGTTCCTGCGCTTCATCACGCAACTCAACGCGCGCGACTCACTCGCCTTCGACTACGGCAACCAGCTCTCGCAGTTCCAGATTCCGATCAATACCGATCCCAACAATCCGTACGATCCGATCGTCGCGGTTGCGGGCACGCAGGATACGCAACGCGAGTACAACCGCTTTACGAGCCTCAACTTCACCCAAACGTCGCGCGACGGCAACGGCGTCTTTCAGGTGATTCCGTGGTGGCGCTCGGCCCGCACCGACTACAACGGCGACCTGGCGGCCGACGTGCTCGGCACGCAGCCCAACTTCGGGTGCCCCGGGTATCCCAACTGCACGGCGCCGTTTCCGGCCACGGTCAACAACGTTGGCCTGGTGCAGAACCAGTACGCGTCCTACGTCGGAATACGCGCGTCGGATTTTCGCGCGGTCGGGCATCACGCCTGGAAGGTCGGCATCGACATCGACCGCGAGAACGCGACCGCCGCGCAGCTCTTCGCCTGTTACTACGTCGACTGCAAGTCGCCGGGAGTAAGCACGCCGCCGTACGTGCGCGCCTTTCCGTACTTCGGCGCGGCCACCACGCCGCAGGCGCAGGCCGGCACCAACACCGGCATCTACGCCGAGGATCGCTGGCACGCCAGCCCCAACGTCGTGCTCAACTACGGGCTACGCTACGACCACTCGACCGGCTACGTGGGCGGCTGGCAGTTTAGCCCGCGCATCGGCCTGAGCGTCTCCGACGGCGGCCGCAACGTGTTTCACACCTACTACGGCCGCTTCTACGCGGCGCCGCAGTTGGAAGACGTACGCTCGGCCTGCTCGGTCTTTGCGGCGCAGAGCGGCTGCGCCAACACCACGCCGGTCTACGACCTGCAGCCCGAGCGCGACGCCTACTACGAGATGGGCCTCGATCACACGTTCGGCAACAACTTCACCGGCTCGGTAAACATCTTCACCAAGAGCGTGGTCAACGTGCTCGATACCACCCAGTTCCTGAACACGCCGCTCTTCGCCGTCTTCAACAACGCAATCGGGCGCGACTCCGGGGTGGAGTTCCGGCTGAAGGATCGGCTCGAGAGCGGCGACTCGTGGTTCCTCACCAGCACGGTCTCGGGCTCCTATGCGGCCTGCGTCTCGGGGTCGACGTTCCTCTTTCCGCCGGGAACCAATCCGACCAATACGTCGTGCGTCTCGCAGCTCTCGCCCGAAGATCACGACGAAACGGTCGTCTCGACGGCCGCCTACACGCACCGCTTCGGCAACGCGCGGCAGTGGTACGCAACGCTGCAGGGCGACTACGGCAGCGGTTTCCCGGTCGCGTTCGAGAGCGTCAATACCAACCTGGTCGGGCGCCTGCCGGCACACACCACCTTCGACCTCGCGCTCGGCCGTAACGTCAACGCCGGGCCGAAAGCGCACGGTTTGGGCGTCGCGTTGATCGTGAACAACCTGCTCAACCACCAGTACGTCATCAAGGTCGCCAATGGGTTCAACACCACACAGATCGCCAACGGGCGCACCGTCATGCTCCGCCTCACCACCCCGTTCTAACCATCCGGGCGCGCACCGCGCGAAGCAGCCTGCCGGCCGAGGTCGGCACGCTGCCCGCGCGGGGGCGCTGGAGGCGAGAGCAGCGAACGCTCGCACCACCACGATGCACCGATGATTTCAGATCCCGTCTTCCACCATCCACGCCCGGGCGCGTCGGCCGGACGCGCGGACCGGTCGTAGTGCCGGATCGCGCCGCGAACCGATCTCCGGTCACGACGGCGCTGCGCGCCGCACTGGGCATCCTGTTGCTGGTTGCCGGCGTGCTAAAAATCGGTCATGCCACCGCGCTGGCCGCTGCCATCGCGGGCTTTCGCCTGCTACCGGCTGCGCCCGTTCCCTATCTCGCGCTGCTGCTTCCGTGGTTCGAGGTGCTGCTCGGGCTGTATCTTGCTCTCGGGCTTTTCACGCGCGTCGCGGCAGCGATCGCCGCGCTGGCGTTCACGGCCTATGCCGGGGCGATCGCCTCGGCGGTGCTGCGCGGGATTCCGGCGCAGTGCGGCTGCTTTGGGCCGAACGATCCGGCAACGGCGAACTGGCCGCACGCCGGGTTCGATCTCGCGCTTTCTCTCATCGCACTCTACGTTGCGTGGCGCGCTCCCGGCGCGCTCGCGCTGGATCGGAGGATCGTTCGCTCGTGAACGCTCGAACGCTCGGCACGCTCTCACTCGTCCTCCTCGCCGCACTCATCGTCGGCACGATCGCGTACGTGAAGTTCCATCCTTCCACCGCGATCCGCGCTGCCTCCAACGCGCCGGTCGTCGCGCCGCTCACGGTCGGAAGCCGCGCGCCGAACTTTACGACCGACACAACCCAAGGCACGTTCGATCTGGCCGCACTCACGAAGCCGGCGCTCGTCGAGATCTTTGCGTCGTGGTGCCCGCACTGCCAACGCGAAACGGCCGTGCTCAACGCGCTCTACGCGCGCTACGGGTCGCGCGTGGCCTTCGTCTCGATCGTCGGCAGCACGTACGCGATGGATCGCGCCGCGCCCGAATCGGACCGAGACCTGGCAGCATTTATCGCGCGCTTTCAAGTTCGTTACCCGGTCGCGATCTACGATCCGAACCTGACGATCGCCAACCGGTACCTGCAAGGCGGCTACCCCACGATCGTCATCGTCGGCCGCGACAAGCGCATCGACTACGTGGACAGCGGCGAAGTTTCCGAAGCGGTGCTCGCGCGCGCGCTGGATGCCGCGCTCCAGCGCTCGGCGCGCCGGCGCTGAGTGCATGGCTGCGCCGACCGCCGGCGCGCGCTTACTGCGGAGCGAACGGATTTGCCGGGAAGCTGGGATCGAGCAACCGCGCCACCTGCTCGGCCCCGCTCACCGGCAGACCGGCCGGATCGAGCACGCCGACTTGCGCGAGCAACGATGCGTTATCCCAGTAGATGTGCTCGTAGGCGATTTTGTCGCCCTCGGTGCCCACGATCGCGACAAACGGAATCTCGACGCGTTTCCCGGTCGGCGCGATGCCCGGCAAAATCGCCGGCATCGCGACGTCGTGCGTGAAGCGCAATACCATCTCGTCGACGATCCGGCCCTGACCGACCGTTCGCGAAACGCGCTCGATGGTCAGATCGGCCGGCCAGCGCCCGATAAAGTCGCGGCCGTAAAACGCGCGGACGGCGTCGCGTCCGTAGGCACCGGAGAGCACCGGAACGTGGTTGACGTACGGAACCGCCGTCATCGTGGCCATGGTCGCATCGAGATCGTGCGCCACGAACTCGGCGGCGACGTGCGCGTCAAATAGGGCCGCGAGGGCTTCGTCATGCGTGGGGCTCATGTAACCTCCTCAGGTAGCGCCGTGCGGCGACGGCGGCCCAGATGAGTTCGACGACGCCGAACGGCCACGTGCCGGCCAGCCAAGCGTATGCCGATGCCGCCAGGCACGCGCAGGCGAACGCAAGGGTGTAGCCGGGGGCGCGCGCTTCGAGCGCGTAGCACAGCATCATCACCGTGACGGCCACCGCGCCGAAGAGCGTCAGGGAGCTCATGCGCCACCGAGGCTCAGCGCCATGAAGGTGGGGCAGGCGTAGTCTACCTCACCGACCGGCTCGCACTCGGAAAATCCCAGCCGGAGGTAGAGCGCGTAGGCGCTCGTCAATGCATCGCGGTGCGTATCGAGCACGAGGCGCGCGAAACCCCGCGCCCGCGCGGCCGCAATCAGCGCCTCCATCAGCGCGCGGCCGGCACCGCTCCCGCGCGCGCGCGGATCGACGTAGAGATGGCGCACGGCGGCGATCGCCGCATCGCGACGCTCCAGTAGCACGCAGCCGACCGCCTCGCCGTCGACCCACGCGAGCAGCATCGCGCCGTCGGCGTACCGCTCCTCTAAGGCTCGCAGCTCGGCCTCGATGTCGGCATGGCGTAGTTCGGGCGGCAGCCCGGCATCGTAGGCGCGCATCAGCGCGCGCAGCCGCTCCAGGCTTGCGGCGTCGCCGGCATCGACCGGTGCGATCGTGGCTCCCCGGCTCATGCGCGCCGTGCCTACAGGATTCCGACCTCGCGGCCCACGGCGCCAAAGGCGGCCAGCGCGCGATCCAGCTCGTCGGTCGTGAGCGCGGCCGAGAGCTGGGTGCGGATGCGCGCCGTGCCCTCCGGCACGACCGGGAAGCCGAAGCCGGTGACGAACACGCCGCGTTCCAGCAACTTGTCGCTCATCGCAATTGCGAACGCGGTCTCGCCGACGACGATCGGCACGATGGCACTCGGCCCGTCGAGCGGTTTGAAGCCCAACTCGACCAGGCCGGCACGCAGGTACGCGGTGTTGGCGCGCAGCTTTTGCACCAGTTCGGGCTGGGCGTCGAGCACGTCGATGGCGGCCAACGCGCTGCACGCCACCGTAGCCGGCAGCGCGTTCGAGAAGAGCTGCGGGCGCGAGCGCTGGATCAGCATGTCGATCAGCGCCGCACTGCCGGCCACGAACCCGCCGGCCGCGCCGCCGAGCGCCTTGCCGAGCGTGCCGGTGATGACGTCCACTTCGCCGGTGAGATCGAAGTGTTCGATCGTTCCGCGGCCGGTCTTCCCCATCACGCCGGTGCCGTGCGAGTCGTCGACCACGCTCACCGCGCCGTAGCGCTTGCAGAGCGCCACGATCTCGGGAAGTTTGGCCAGCGACCCTTCCATCGAGAAGACGCCGTCGGTGACCACCAGAATCGGCGCGCAGCCCTGCACCGCCTGCAGTTTGGCTTCGAGGTCGGCCATGTCGCCGTGCCGGTAGACGGCGCGTTTGGCCTTGTTCGCCAAGCGCACGCCGTCGATGATCGAGGCGTGATTGAGCTCGTCGGAAACGATCGCCGACCCCTCGCCGCAGATCGTCGCGAATAGCCCGGTATTGGCGTTCCAGCAGGCCACGTACGTGAGCGCCGCCTGGGTTCCCAAAAAGTTCGCGATCCGCTCCTCCAGCGCGCGATGCACGTCGAACGTTCCGCAGATGAAGCGTACCGACGCGGTTCCCGCACCGTAGCGATCCAGGCCGCGCTTACCGGCCGCGACCACGTCGGGATGATCGGAGAGCCCGAGATAGTTGTTGCTGGAGAGCACGATCACGTCGCCGGCTTCTTCCATGTGCACTTCGGGCGCCATCGGCGTCGTGATGTGGCGCAGCCGTTTATACGTGCCGGCCGCCTTGAGGGCGTCGAGTTCGGCCTGCAAGGCACGATCGAATGCGAGGTTCATGCGTTGCGCTGCTCCGAGAAGTCGAGAACGATTTTGGCGGCCTCGCCACGCTTCATCAAATCGAATGCGTCGTCGAAGCGCTCGTAAGGAAGCACGTGACTGATGATCGGGCGTAGATCGACGCGCCCGCTTTTGACGAGCGCCTGCGTCTGGTACCAGGTCTCGAACATCCGCCGTCCGTTGATCCCGAGCACCTTCAAGCCCTTGAAGATGATCTGCTCGGCCAAGTTCAAGTTCACGCGTTCGCTCGGAATTCCGAGCAGCGCGGCGGTTCCGCCGTTGCGCACCATCTGCAGACCGGCGTCGATCGCGCCGCCGCTGCCCGACATCTCCAGCAACACGTCGACGCCGTCGCCGTTCGTGAGCGCCTTGACCGCAGCCACCAGGTCGGGTTGCGTTGCGTTGAAGGTGCGATCGGCGCCCAGCTTGGCGGCGAGTTCGAGCTTCGCCGGGTTGACGTCGATCGCGAACACGCTCGACGCACCGGCCGCCCGCGCCACCGGAATCGCCATCAACCCGATCGACCCGACCCCGGTGATCGCAACGCTGCGAATGCTGACGCCGGCCGCCATCACGGTGTGCACCGCGTTCCCAAGCGGATCGAAGATCGCAGCAAACTCATCGGGAATCGCCGGGTCGAGCGGCCACACGTTGTACTCGGGCATCGCGATGTACTCGGCGAAGGCGCCGTCGCGATCGACGCCGATGATCTCGACGCGCTCGCAGATGTGGGCCTCACCGGTGCGGCAGAGCACGCAGGTGAGATCGGCAATGTGCCCTTCGGCCGAGACGCGATCGCCGACGCCGACGGCGCGCACCGCGCTACCGACGGCGGCGACGCGCCCCATGAACTCGTGGCCGATCACGCAGGGCGGCTGGATGCGCGCCTGCGCCCATGCGTCCCAGCCGTAGATGTGCGCGTCGGTACCGCAGACGCCGGCTTTTTCGACCTTGATCAGCACCTCGGTCGGACCGATCGTCGGGATCGGCACGTCGCGCAGGGCGAAGCCGGGCTCGGGACGCTCCTTCACGAGCGCCTTCATGGTGCCAGAAAGCATGACGGCGCTGAGTATTGCACTCAGCGCCGTCCGGGTCCTCGACCGCGCCTAGAACGTGTACTGGAGCTGAGCGCGGTTGTACTTGAAGAGCGGCAGACCGCCGAGATAGCCGCTGCCGGTCGGCGTAAAGCCGTTGGGAATGGTGCGCGATGCGAACCGGTAGCGCACCAGGAAGCCCTTGTAGGCGCCCTTGCGCACCGGGTTGAGGTAGTAGGTGCCGTCGAGATTCCACTCGTTGGTGGTCAAGTTCGAGAGCAACGCGTTACCGTAGTTGTACCAGGCGTCGCTGGCGATCAGCACTAAGCGCTTGTTGCGCGACGTCCAAGTCGCACCGATCTTGTAGCTGTTGCCGGGCGCGCGCCGGTCCGCCATACCCTGCGAGATCTGCGTGGTGAAGAGCGGATCGGTCGCGTAGTTGTCGGTGTACGGGCTGGCCCAGCCGCCGTAGTAGACGTTGGTCAAGCCGGTCGCCGCGTTGGTATAGCACTGCGGCGCACCGGTCGGCAGAAAGTACGCAAGCGTCTTCTTGGCGGAGATCTGGTAGGTGGAGTCGCTGCAACTCACGCCCGAGGGCAGGTAGATGCTATCGTTCTTCCATGGGATGCTGTCGAACCCGGCGGTGACGACCACGTTTCCGAGCTTGCCGTCGTAGGCGGTGGCGCCGAGTTGCGCGCCGATCAGCGAGCTGGCGATCTTGCCGACCACCGACGCGCCGGCGTTGTTCTCCCAGCCGCCCTGCAGGGCCAGGTACGGCTTCATGGCGCTGCTGCCAAACGTGTATTTGGCGTCGCCCCAGTACATGTTGACGATATCCGACACGCTGTACAGGTAGCCATCGACGTCGAGCGCGTTGGTTTGCGACTTCGGCGACGCGTAGCCGATCTTGCCCATGAAGAATCCGCCGGTGTTGATCCCGCGGCCGCCCGGTACCACGATGTTGCCGGCCAACCCGCCGCCGCCGGCCGGATAGCTCGTGAGGAGCGTCGATTGACCGAAGGTCGCGCTGGTGCGGTTCTGAAACTCGATCATGTCGGCCAGTTCCACGTTCCAACTGCCGTTGATCTTGTAGCCGATGTCGGCACCTTGGAAGGCGGCCGGTTTCAGCCGCGAGTCCGACGTGTTGGCCCACGGCGAGTTGAAGAACATGTTGCCGACGGTGCCGTCCACCGGGCCCTGCTTGTAGGCCAGGTACGCTTGATCGAAGGTCGCCATCATGAAGCCGGGCAGCGTGTCGTCGGCGTTGGTGTTGGGCGGAACCTGCGTCACGCAGAGGCCGCCGTGGGCGTGATTCGCGGGCACCACGCACGGACCGCCGAAGGTGTTGCCGTAGAAAAAGTCGCCACCGATGTGCCAGCCGCCGCCGGCGAAGTGGTAATCGCCGTGCAGGTCGGCACCGGTATTGAACGACGCCTGATTGACGGCGTTGCCGTTGTATTTGGCACCCGGCGCATAGTCGAACCGGACTCCCGGGTTGTTCGACGCATTCTGGCGGGTGAAGTAGAACGACCGTACGTAACCGCTGACGGTCAGCGGATTAGGAGTCGGGGTCGGAGTTGGGCTGGCTTGTGCCACAACTCCAGCAGCAATAATGCCGGCAAGTATCGTCAACATGGTTTCAGCCTAACCGGCACAGGTTAAGGGGCCTTAAACCTCAGGTTAAGGGCGCCGGGCGCCTGCCGGCACCGCCGCTAACCGTAGCGCCCGGTGATGTACTCTTCGGTGCGCCGGTCCTTGGGCTTGGTGAAGATCGCCGCCGTGGTATCGGTTTCGATCAGTTCGCCCATCAGAAAGAAGGCGGTGTAGTCGCTGATGCGCGCGGCTTGCTGCATCGAGTGGGTGACGATCACCACCGTGTATTCGCGCTTGAGATCGTCGATCAAGTCTTCGATCTTGCTGGTGGCGATCGGATCCAGCGCCGAGGCCGGCTCGTCCATCAAGATGACTTCCGGATCGACCGCCAAGGCGCGCGCGATGCAGAGGCGCTGCTGCTGTCCGCCCGAGAGCGTCATCGCCGGCTTGTCGAGCCGGTCTTTGACTTCGTCCCAGAGGGCCGCGTGCCGCAGGCTGCGCTCGGCGATCGCGAGCAGCGTCTTGCGATTGCGCTCGCCGTGAATGCGCGGCCCGTACACCACGTTCTCGAAGATCGATTTAGGGAACGGGTTGGGCCGCTGGAACACCATGCCGATACGGTGACGAATGCTGACCGGATCGACGCCGGGCGCGTAGATGTCCTCGTCGTCGAGCAGCACCCGTCCCTGCACGCGCGCGTTGGGCGTAAGATCGTGCAGACGATCGAGCGCGCGGATGAAGGTCGATTTGCCGCAGCCCGACGGTCCGATCAGCGCCATCACGCAGTTTTCGGGCACGAGCAACGAGGCGTGCTTGATGGCGTGAAAGCTGCCGTAGTACACGTTGAGGTCCTCGATGCGCAGCTTGGTCGCGCTCGAGAGGTCGACGGGAGGCTGATTGGTCACGAACATCGGTCGGTCACGCTTCCGCACGCACCGGCAAAAGGCCCGCCGAACCGCGAAGAATGATGCGCTTAAGCACGGCTTAAACTGCCCTGCGGGTGTGCGATCGGGAGCCGAATGGTGATGGTGGTGCCGCGGCCCAGCGCCGACTCCGCCGAGATCGCGCCGCCGTGTGCATCGACGATCCCTTTCACGATGGCGAGACCCAGCCCGGCTCCACCCCGCTCGCGCGCCCGCGAGCGATCGACCACGTAGAAGCGCTCGAAAATGCGCGGCAAGTCGCGATACGGGATGCCGCTGCCGGTATCGCGGATGCGAATCAGCGCGTCGCCGCCCTCGACGTCGAGTTCGGCGGCGACGCGCCCGCCGGAAGGCGTGTGGCGCAGCGCGTTGTCGATCAAGTTGACGAAGACTTGGGCCAAGCGATCCGGGTCGGCCTCCAAACGCACCGGGCGCTGCGGGAGCAGATCGAGCGCGACCTGCGCGTTGGCGGCCTGATGCTCGAACGACGCAACGATCGGTGCGGCGATCGTCTCCAAGTCGACCTCGCGCAGCGCCAGCTGCAGGTTGCCCGACTCCACCCGCGCCTGGTCGAGCAACTGCGCGACCAACGCCGCCAATCGGTCGACTTGCGCGAGCGCCTGAGGAGCGAACAGCCCAACCGCCTCCTCACCGGGCGAGGCGATCACGGTCTCCAGCATGAGCTTGATCGACGCCAGCGGAGTGCGCAGTTCGTGCGAAACGTTCGAGAGAAAGTCTTTGCGCGCGCGGTCCAGGCGAACGAGATCGGTTTGATCGTCGGCGAAGAGCACCACGCGGTGCGGTTCGCCATCGGCGCGCAGCGGATAGACCGAGATGCGAAAGGTGCGCGCGGTCTGCGCCAGCGTGAAGGTCAGCGGCGCTATCGACGCTTGACCGCGAAGCGCCTCGGCAACGCGCGTTTCGAGCGCGACGTTGGGAATCGCTTGGATCAGGTGCGTTCCGATCGCGCGCGCGGGATCGAACCCGAAGATCGTACCGGCGGCAGCGTTGGCGTACTGCACTCGGCTGGCACCGTCCAGCACGACCACTCCGACCGGCAGCGCCTGCACGATGCGCGCGAACGGATCGAACGCCGCCGGCGCGGCTTCGGGCGCATCGCTCGGGCGTGCCAGCACCGCAACCGGCCGGGTCCGGCGCAGCAGCACGAACGTCACCACCACGCCGACGCACGCGCCGACGATCGCTCCGAGCAGCCACCCCACGCTCATCGCCGATTCGTGCGACTACGCCTTGAAGAGGTAACCGCGGCTGCGTACGGTTTGAATGTGGTGCGGCGTGCGCGGATCGACTTCGATCTTTTCACGCAACCAGCGCACGTGCACGCTAACGGTCTGCTGCTCGCCTTCAAAATCGTAGCCCCACACTTTGTCGAGCAGCGTCTGGCGGGTCACGATCCGGCCATGATTCTCCATCAGCACGCGCAGCAGCGCGAACTCCTTGGGGGCCAGCTGCACCTCTTTGCCGCGCACCGTGAGCTGCTGGCGTGAGGGATCGAGCACCACCTCGCCGAGCGTGATGGTTTCGTCGCTGCCGGCGTGAGTCGGGGCCTGACGGCGCAAGCGCGCCTTGACGCGCGCCAGGAACTCGTGCAGCGCGAACGGCTTGGTAACGTAGTCGTCGGCGCCGAGTTCGAGCGCCAGCACCTTGTCGATCTCCTGATCCTTGGCGGTGAGCATGATGATCGGCGCCGCACTGAACTTGCGGATTTCCTTGCAGGCCTCGATGCCGTCGAGCACCGGCAGCATGATGTCGAGCACGATCAAGTCGGGCTGCTCGCGGCGCGCGGTGCCGATCGCGGTGCGCCCGTCGCTGGCGGTCACGACGGTATATCCGCTGCGCTCGAGATTGAAGCGCAGCGTTTGCAGAATCGCCGACTCGTCGTCGACGACCAAAATCTTCTTATTGAAGTCCGGGTTCTTGACGAACGGGCGCGTCCGCACGTCGAGGCGTTCGTTCATACGATTTGACGATGGCGCTGTAGTCGAGAGCGCCGTCTCCTTCCGCGGAGCGCTGCGTGTAGAGTTGATACGCCAAGCCCGATGCCGGCAAGGGCATTTCCATGGCCCGCGCGGCGTCGAGCGCCGCCGCGAGGTCCTTGCGTAGCAGATCGAGAGCGAATCCCCCTTCGAGACTACCCGTAAACCAGGTCTTCGGCAACCATGTCTCCAGCAGATAGTTCGAAGCGGTCGCGGTCGCCAGCACCGCCCGCACGTCGTCGAGACGCGCGCCGGCGCGCAGGGCGAACTGCAGCCCTTCGGCGTTGGCGAGCATCACGTTGGCGATGATGATCTGATTGACCAGCTTCACGGTCTCGCCCATGCCGACCGGGCCGAGGTGGGTCGGCCGCCCCATCGCGCGCAGGATCGGCTCGGCGCGGGCGAAGTCGTCGGGTTCGGCGCCGACCATGATCGCCAGCGTGCCGTCGGCCGCGCGCACGGGTCCGCCGCTGACCGGCGCGTCGACCAAGGCCACGTCCCGTTCGCGCAGCCGCTGCGCGAACGCGCGGGTTGCGATCGGCGAGATGGTGGACGAATCGATCACCAGTAGGCCGGGCGCGGCGCCCGCGGCGACCCCGTGCGGGCCGAAGAGCGCTTCCTCGACGTGGGGCGCATCCGGCACGCAGATCACCAGCGCGTCGACGGCGCGCGCCAACGCCGCCGGCGTGGCGACTTCGGTGATGCCCTCGGCCGCAAGGCGCTCGATCGCTTCGCGCCGGCGGTACGCGCAGGCGACCACCGCGAAGCCGCCGCGCCGCAGCGAGCGCGCCATCGGTTCGCCCATCGCGCCCAGCCCGATAAATCCGATCGTGCGATCCACAGGGCGCCTGTTGGGCGCGAGGGGACGCTCTTCCCCTGGCCGAAGGCGGTTGCCGTTATGACAACGACGATCGCTCCGCCCACCCAGCGCCCGACCTTCGATGCGATGAATCTCTCGATCGGAAAGCGCACCCGCCTGCACCGGCTCATGTACGAACACGGACCGGCCAACGGCACGTTGATGCTGCTCCCGATCGATCAGGGGCTCGAACACGGGCCGATCGACTTCTTCGACAACCCGGATGCGATCGACACCGACTGGATCTATCGGCTCGCGGTCGAGGGCAACTTCTCCGGCATCGCGCTGCACGTCGGCCTAGCCGAGAAGTACCAGCGCAAGTACGCCGGGCGCGTGCCGCTCCTGCTCAAGGTCAACGGCAAGACCAACGTCCCCTCCGACGACGACGCCTTCAGCCCGCTCACCTCCTCGGTTGAAGATGCCATTCGGCTCGGCGCCGATGCGGTCGGATACACGCTCTACGTCGGCAGTCCGGCGCAGGCCGACGACATCGCGCAGTGCGACGAAGTGCGCCGCGAGTGCGACCGGTACGGCATGCCGCTGGTGATCTGGGCCTACCCGCGCGGCGCTGCGGTCAAGGCCAAAGGCGGCATCGACTCGCTCTATGCCGTCGACTACGCCGCGCGCGTCGCCTGCGAAGTCGGCGCCGACATCGTGAAGCTCAACGAACCGGTCTGGAACGCCGAGACCGCCGCCAAGCTGCCCAAGCCGTACAATACCCTCGCCTTCACCGACGTCGAAGGGCTGCGCAAGGTCGTGAAGTCGGCCGGGCGCACGCTGGTGCTCGTCTCGGGCGGCAGCAAGATGGGCGACGACGCCACCATCCACAAGGCGCGCATCGCGATGGAGGCCGGCTGCGTCGGGCTGATCTTCGGACGCAACATGTGGCAGCGCAAGTGGGACGAGGCGACCGCCATGGCCGCGAAGATCCATCAGGTGATGAAGGACCACGCCCAAGCGCAACCCGAGTGAGCGTCACAGGGGTCGCTAGCATCGTGGAAGGCTCGCTCGAAACGCGCATCAACGCGGCGATCGATAAAGTCCGGCCCTACATTCACCGCGACGGCGGCGAGGTGTGGCTGGTGAAGGTCGAGGACGACGTGGCGTTCGTGCAGATGCTAGGTGCCTGCGGCGGCTGCCCGGCGTCGAACGCGACGCTCAAGGGCGCGATCGAGCGGGCCGTGACCGACGACGTGCCCGAGATCCGGTCGGTCGTTCAGGTATAGCCGCGCCCGGCGCTAGTGCGCCGCGCAGCGCGCGCACAGCCAACTGACCGCACCGTCGTGCTGCCGCGCCACCATATGCTCGCGATGGCCGCGCCGGCCGCAGCCCGCGCAGGCGAAGGTCTGGCCGAGCGGCGCCGTGCTCGGCGCCGTCTCGTGGCGCTTGGCGACGAAAAAAATGGCATAAATGATGATGCCGAGAGCGATCGGCAGGACCGCGAAGACCTGGTCGAAGGTCGTCTGGCTGAGGGTCGGGTTCATATCCCCCTTTTTCACGGTCGAGCGGAAGCGCCCCTCGGGACCGAGGCGAATGAGCCGGGAATGGAGCCGGCTCGGCGACTCCGCGAAGCGCTGGTCGAGCGTCTGGTGCGCATCGGCTGCATTCGCTCCGAATCCATCGCCGCCGCAATGCGCGCGGTCGAGCGGCATCGCTTTTTGCCGCACCTCGATCCGCGCGACGCCTACGCCGATCGCGCCATCGCCCTGAAGGTCGCCGGCGACGAGGTGCTCTCGTCGATCTCGCAGCCCGCCATGATCGCCGGAATGTTGGAACTGCTCGACGTGCAACCGGGCGAGCGCATCCTCGAGATCGGCACCGGTAGCGGCTATCACGCCGCCCTGCTCGCCGAGCTGGTCGGCGCCGGCGGCCGCGTGACGACGGTGGAACTCGACGACGAGATCGCCGCTGCCGCGCGCGAGCGCTTGAGTTCGCTCGGCTACGTGCGCGTCGACGCGCGCGCGCTCGACGGCTCGCGCCGGTTGGACCTCGGCTCTTTCGATCGGATCGCCGTGACCGCGCGCAGCGACGATCTGCTCGATGCGTGGTGGGATGCGCTGCGCGAGGGTGGGCGCATCGTCGTGCCGCTCCAATTGGATCGGGCCGGCGAGTATGCGATCGCGTTCGAGCGGCGCGGCGATCGCGCCGACGCGCTCGGGCTCGCGCCGTGCGCGTTTATCGCTCTACGCGGCGCGGGCATCGATGCTGGAGTTGAAGCGTTCTATCGCGATCCCGACGACCGCGCCCGCGGCGATCGCGCGCGACGCGTGATCGCCGTCGAAGCGGTGCGACGGCGCGCGGCCGACGTCGCACTGTTGGCGCGCAACGATCTGGTCATCGCGCGTCGCGCGACGCTCTTCGGCGTTACCTTCGGCTGATCGGCCGGCGCGTTACTTCTTGAAATACTCCGCGTTGATGGCCGCGTAGTTGGCCCACTTCTCCGGAACGTCGGAATCGGCGTAGATCGCTTCAACCGGACAGGCCGAGACGCATGCCCCGCAGTCGATGCAGACTTCGGGATCGATGTAGAGCATCTCGTCCTCGTCCTTGCCGTGGATGCAGTCGACGGGGCAGACGTCCACGCACGACTTATCCTTCGTGCCGATGCACGGTTCCGTGATGATGTAGGTCATGGCCCGAGGCTATTCGGCGATCAGGCGGCGCGGGGCCTCCCGGAGATCGCGCGCAGGACCCACAGCAGGACGATCGCGCCGATCACCGCGCAGACCAGGCTCGGGAGGTTGAATCCGGTGACCCCGACGTGGCCGAAGAACCGGTAGATGTACCCGCCGATGAACGCCCCGATCACCCCGACGATCAGATCGCCGAGGATACCCCCGGGTCCGGTGCCCGGCACGATCCAGCGCGCGATGATGCCGACGATCAACCCGAAGATGAGGAAGAGGAGAATGCTCATACGTTTGTCGTCCTCCGAAGCAGGGGCACAGCGGCCCGCCGGTTGAGCATACCCTGTTATGAGACTCCTGACACTTGCCCTCTTGGCGGCCCTGCCGCTGGTGCCGCTGCCTGCTCGGGCGGCGCAGGCGCCGACCGTCATCGTCGTCTCCGGCGTCGGTTCGGTGACGCTGCCCCCGACGCTAGCCACCGTGAGCGCGTCGGTGCAGACCGCCGCGCCCAACGCCTCCGAGGCGGTCGCGCACAATAACGCCATCTACGGGCGCGTCGTCGCGGCGCTCACGGCGCTGGGCATCGCCCGCAGCGACATCACCCTGGGCGGCTATAACGTCAACTACAACCCGACGCCGGCGACGCCGCGGCCCGGCGAGGTGTATGGCTATACCGTCAATCGCGACTTCAACGTGAAGGTCCATAAGATCGGCGATGCCGGAGCGGTGGTCGATGCCTGCACGCGTGCCGGCGCGACGTCGATCGGCGGGGTGAGCTTTGGCCTGGCCGATCGCAGCGCGGCACGCGCGCAGGCCACCACCCTGGCGGTCGCCGACGCCCGCGCCAAGGCCGACGAACTGGCCCGCGCGGCGCACCTGCACGTGATTGCCGTGCGGCGCATCGCGCTCGGCGGCGGCGGCGGACCGGTCTATCCGATGATGCGCATGAACGCCGCGGTCGCAACGTCCACGACGTTCGACGCCGGAAACGTGACCGAAAGCGTGACGGTGGAGATGACCTTTGCGGCGGCGCCCTAGGCCGCCCGCGAAACTCCCGCCGGCCGGATGCGGTAGGTGAGGGCGACGTGAATCAGTTCTGCGAACGCTGCGGGCGCACGCCCGCCCCGATCTTCGACGGAAGCCGCAACCTCTGCGCGGCCTGCGCGCAGAGCGCGACGGTACGCTCGACGCTTCCCTTCGTCGGCGCGGCGGTCGCCGCGGCGGGGCTGGTGGCCGGTGCCATCCTGCTCGCCGAAAAGCTCGGCAACGATCCCTCCAAACCCGGTGCACCCTCGGCCTTCGACGAGATCGGCAAGCGGCTGCGCGGCGGTACGCCGACGCTCGCCGCGTTCTCGCGCGATCTCACCGATCTGGCGCGCGCGGGCAAGCTCGATCCGGTGATCGGACGCGACGACGAAATCGAGCGCGTCATCGCCATTCTGGCGCGGCGCAGCAAGAACAATCCGGTGCTGGTCGGCGAACCCGGCGTCGGGAAAACCGCCATCGCCGAAGGGCTGGCGCAGCGCATCGTTGCCGGCACCGTGCCGGGGGCGCTGCGCAACAAGCGGGTGCTGGCACTTGCGCTCGGACCGCTGGTCGCCGGGACCAAGTACCGCGGCGAGTTCGAGGGTCGCGTCAAGCGCATTCTCGACGAAGTCAAGCGCAGCGCGCGCGACGTGGTGCTCTTCATCGACGAACTGCACACGCTGGTCGGCGCCGGCGCGGCCGAAGGATCGCTCGATTTGAGTTCGATGATCAAGCCGGAGCTGGCGCGCGGCGAACTGCAGTGCATCGGCGCCACCACCTTCGATGAGTACCGCAAGTACATCGAGTCCGACGCCGCGCTGGAGCGCCGCTTTCAGCCGGTCATGGTGGCCGAGCCGAGCGTCGAAGCGACGAT
>DAIDGS010000006.1 GCA_027459845.1 Vulcanimicrobiota bacterium
TGGGCCGCGCCGGCCGCCGCCCAAACCTACTTCGATGCGCACAACCACATCACGGGCGTGCTCCCGTACTATGCCTACGCCGATCTGCCGGCGTTCATCCGCGGGCTGAGCGGCCGCGGCAGCGTCGACGCGCAAGAGCGCCTGGCGCTGTACCTCTACCTCTCCGACGTGTGGTATCCCAAGGACGGCGCGAAACTCGGCGACACGCGCTTCTCCCCGCCCGACGGGCAGCGCTTCTCGCTCGGCGCGCGCGCCGCGCTGGTGGTGTATCGCAACCAGGTGGCCGGTAGCCAGGCGGTGCTCGACGGCGCGCTCGAGCGCGTGCTGACGGCCACGCCGTGGTCGGAGTTCGATAGCGCCTATGCCTTTCGCGGCGGCCCAGCGATGCAGTATCTTCTGACCGAGTACTATGGCGGGAATGCGGCGCGCTTGGGGGCCGATCTCTGCAAGGCGACGGTGCTCGATCTGGCCGCAACCAACATCCACGACTCCGAGCAGTCGCTGCCGTTTATCGGCGGTTGGCACTTCAAGGACGGACACTCGGATCGGCTGGACTGGGTGAACTGCGCGAGCGACGAGCCCTCCGCGCCGGGCGTTGCCGCCGCGCTGCAGCGCATGGACAAGCCGAAACCGGTCGTCAAGATCGTCTTCATGACGCATACCTCGCAACTGGCGACGCTCCCCGGCGGCACGACCTATCGCGAGTGGTCGAAGCGCGACCGCTGTGCGGCCACGACGCTGCCCGCGGCGTTGGTCACCACGCCCGCGACGATCTACCACGCGCTGCTGGCGCAGAACCGAGCCGGGCGGCCGGTGGTCCCGCGCGCGCGCCGCGCGACGTTCTTCGCGACGGTGGTCGGTATCGATACCGCCGGTCCGGAGACGACCTGCTTCACTCCGACCGGCATGCAGTACTACGAACGGCTCATCGATGCGGTCTACCGGGCCTCGAAGGCGCGGCGCGCACTCGGCTGGCACGGCAAGCTGCTGGTGCATACCCACGTCGGCGAGGGCAGCGTGATCGACTACGCGCCGACGCCGCCCGCGATGCCGTGGACGTTCGCCGACGCCTTCGAGCGCCTGCCGCCAACCTGGACCAACGACGCTCAGGCACACGCCAACATCACCGCGCTGCTCGGGGCGATCGCTGACTTCGAGCAGCATCACCCCGACGTCCACGACTACGTGGTCTTTCGCATGGCGCACGTTGCGTGGGCCGATGCGGCGCAGGCCGCGGCGATGCGTGCCGAGGGCGTCGAGGCCGACGTCAACCTGGAGAGCAACGTCGCGACCGGCGCCTACCCGATTGCCCGCATGCCGCTGGGCGCCCAGGCGATCATGACCGACGACGTCGATCCGTGGCTGGCCGACGAAAACACCAACTTTGCGCTCAACGACTTGCTCGACGTGTTGGCCCCCGATCCGGACGACCCGATGGCGGTCGGCGCGGTGCTCGGAAACGCCTCCCTCAAGTATCTGCTGGAGCAGCACGTGCGCTGCTTGCTCGGAACCGACGCCGACGGCGTCGAACACTCCGATATCGTCAAAGAGTATCGCTACGCGGCCGCGCTGATCGCGTACTGGAATCACACCGATCCCCGGTTCCGCAAGCTGGCGGGCGACGTCTCCGAGCGCACGATGTTCGACAACGTCGCCTGGCACTTGCGCGACATGTCGACCGATACCGCACTACCCTATCAACAGGAGGTCACCCCGTGAGCGCGCAGCCTTACGACGTTACAACCCTACCGGCGTGGGCCGCGCTGAAGGCGCATCACGCGGCGATCGCGAGCACGCACCTGCGCGATCTCTTTGCGGCCGATCCGCAGCGCGGAACAACCTTCACCCTGGAGGCCGCCGGCGTCTATCTGGATTACTCCAAAAATCGCATCACCTCCCAAACGCTGGCGCTGCTGCTGCAACTGGCCAAGGAGTGCGGCCTGCGCGAACGTATCGACGCGATGTTTGCCGGCGAACACATCAACGTTTCGGAGGACCGAGCGGTGCTGCACGTCGCGCTGCGCGCTCCCAGCGGCGAGCGGATCGTTACCGACGGCGCCGATGTGGTGCCCGGCGTTCACGCGGTGCTCGATAAGATGGCGGCCTTCTGCGACCGGGTGCGGGGCGGTGCCTGGACCGGGCACACCGGCAAGCGCATCCGCAACGTCATCAACATCGGCATCGGCGGCTCCGACCTCGGGCCGGTGATGGCCTACGAAGCGCTCAAGCACTACAGCGATCGCAGGATGACCTTTCGTTTCGTCTCCAACGTCGACTCCACCGCGTTCGTGGAGGCGACGCGCGATTTGGACCCGGCCGAAACGCTGTTCGTGATTTCATCCAAAACCTTCACGACGCTCGAAACCATGACCAACGCGCATACCGCGCGGGCCTGGTCGTTGGCCGGACTGGGCGGCGACGACGCGGCGATCGCCAAGCACTTCGTCGCCGTCTCGACCAACGGCCCTGGCGTGGCGCAGTTCGGCATCGACACCGCCAACATGTTCGAGTTTTGGGACTGGGTGGGTGGTCGCTATTCGATGGATTCCGCGATCGGTCTCACCACCATGCTGGCGATCGGACCGGCCGCCTTCCGCGACATGCTGGCGGGCTTTCACGCGATCGACGAACACTTTCGCACCGCACCCTTCGAGCGCAATCTTCCGGTGCTGCTGGGTTTGCTGGCGGTCTGGTACAACGACTTCTTCGGCGCGCAGACGGCGGCAGTACTCCCCTACGAACAGTACCTCACGCGCTTTCCGGCCTACCTGCAGCAACTCACGATGGAGAGCAACGGCAAGCACGTCACGCTGCAGGGCGTCCGCGTCGGCACCGACACCGGACCGATTTACTGGGGCGAGCCCGGAACCAACGGCCAGCACTCGTTCTATCAGTTGATCCATCAGGGAACGCGGCTGATTCCCTGCGACTTCATCGGGTTCGTCGAGTCGCTCAACCCGCTGGGCAACCATCACGATCTGCTGCTCGCCAACGTCTTTGCACAGGGCGAGGCGCTGGCCTTCGGCAAAACGCCCGAGCAGGTGAAGGCGGAAGGCACGCCCGACTGGCTCGTTCCGCATCGCGTCTTCGAGGGCAATCGTCCGACCAACACGATGCTGCTGCAGAAGCTCACGCCGAATGCGCTTGGAAAGCTGGTCGCCATCTACGAGCACAACGTGTTCACGCAGGGCGCGGTCTGGCAGGTCGACTCGTTCGATCAGTGGGGGGTTGAACTCGGCAAGGTGCTGGCGCAGCGGATCGTGCCCGAACTCGACAAGCAGGCGGCGTTACTGCTCAAACACGACAGTTCGACCAACGCGCTGATCGCCCGCTATCGCAATCTCAAGCCGGCCTAGCCCGCCGCGTCGGGCTACGCAGCGGCGGCGAACTCGCGATTGAAGAGCTCGGCGACGTAGGCGTGCATGCCGGGGTCGAGGCGGGCCAGCCGCACGCGCGTCGCCAGCGGCCAGGTCGAGGCCGGATCGTTGACTTCGACGTACGCGCGCAGCGACTCGGCGAAGTATTCGTCGATCCCGGTCGCGGCGTACGGCGTGACGAAGGCGCGTGCATCGGCGAAGAGCGCGCGGACGCGCGGATCGATGCCCGAGCGATAGATGCCGGCGCCAAGCGCGCAGTCGAGCGCGTGTCCGAACTCGTGGGCTACCGTCATCGGGCTGCGCGATCGCAGGTAGAGCGTGCGCTCCTCCACGACGAACAAACCCGCCGGCGGCGCCGGCCAGGCATCGACGTCGATGCCCAGCCGCGCCAGCGCCGCCGAGGCGCGGCGATACGCTTCATTGGCGCGGAGCAGCGCCACGCGCACGCCGCGGTCGAGCGCGTAGACCAGTGCGCCGCGGCCGAAGCGCGTCAGCGTCTGGACGACCGACGCGTCGGAGGGGCGTCCGGGCACGAAGAGGCGGTGGGCGATCGCAAGCGCATCGGACATCGGCCCTATCGTCGCGGGCGCGCATTGCGTCGCGATGTCGGCGATGCGACGAGTCGACTACGAGCGCGAGAATCCGATACGTGCGTGCGGCGGCGGCACCACGTGGATCGCAATTGCGGCGCGCTGCGTGCCGCTGCGCGCGACGATCTGCCACGTTCCCAGACGCAGCGGCCAGAAGGCGGTCCCGTCGGCGTCGAGCGGTACCGCAACCCCGCCGACGCTCCAGCGCACCGGTCCGTGCGCGCCGACCGCGCGTAGGGCCAGGCGCTGCTCGCGCGCCTGCAGCGCGTCGGCGGTCGGGTTGAGCACGTAGACGTCGCCGTCGCGCGGGGTGACGATGCGCAGGGGCAGCGCGCGTCCGGCACTCGGATCGAGTGCGAGCCAGCCGTCGTAGGTGGAACTCAGCGGTTGCGTCCGCGGACGGCGCACGTCCGAGACGTCGGCCGCGCGCACCCACTCGCGCACCGTCGCCGAACAGCCGCGCGAGGGCGCGTGACCGGTCGTCGCGCAGATGGTCATTTTTACGAAGCCAGGCGGATCCGCAAACGGCGGCGGATCGTGGCGATCGTAGAGGTGCAGCATGATGTGATTCCAGAGCGGACCGGCGCCGGTCACGCCCGAGACGCCGCGCATCGCGCTGCCGTCGAAGTTGCCGACCCAGACGGCGACGGTATAGTCGCGGGTAAAGCCGACCGTCCAGGTGTCGCGATAGCCCGACGAGGTCCCGGTCTTCACCGCCGCCGGGAAGGGCATCTGCAACACCGAGTGCAGCCCGAACGACTTGGCGCGTGCGTACGGGTCAGCCAGCATGTGCGTCACCAGCAGCCAGTAGCTGCGCCGCCCGATCTGTCGCGGCGCGACGCGCGGGGCGTCGGCCAGCAGCCGTAACGGAATGAAGCTGCCGGCGCGCGCGAGCGCGACGTAGGCGCGCGCCATCTCCCAGAGGCTCACTTCACCGCTGCCGAGCGTGAGGCCCAGACCGTAAAACGCGGCGTTGCGATCGAGCCGTTCGAAGCCGAGCCGGTGCAGCCGGTGGAGAAACGGTGCGACGCCGAGGCGCGAAAGCGCGGCCACGGCCGGGACGTTGAGCGAGTTGGCGAGCGCGTAGCGCACCCGCACGGGGCCGCTGAAGCGGCCGCTGTAGTCGGCCGGTTGGTAGAGCCTTCCGTTGGCGACCGCGTACGCGGCGGGAACGTCGGGCAGAATCGTGGTCGAGCGAATCGCGTGGCGTTCGAGTGCGAGTTCGTACATGAACGGCTTGAGCGCCGATCCGGGCTGGCGCAGCGCCTGAACGCCGTCGTTGCGACCGAGCGCGGCATCGTCAAAGTAGTTCGGCGAACCGACGTATGCCAGCACGTCGCCGGTCGCGTTATCGACCACGATCGCAGCGCCGTCGGTCACGTGGTACGTGCCGAGCGTTGCGACGATGCTCTCGGTCTGCGCCTGTACGAAACGCTGCAGTGCCAGATCGATGGTGGTGCGCACGCGCGGCGTCCCCGCCGGAACGCCCGGATAAAGTTCGAAGAGCGCGTGTGCGGCCGCCACGATACCGACGTCGTGCCGGCGCACGTGCAGCGTTTCGGCGAATGCGCGCGCGGCTTGCAGCCGGGTGATTTCGCCCAGCGCGCGCATGCGCCCGAGCACGTAGCGTTGGCGCTGCTTGAGCGCCGCGAGGTCGACGTCGGGAGCCAGCCGCGACGGATCGTTGGGAATCGCGGCGAGCAGCGAGGCTTGGGCCAGATCGAGATCGGCGGCCGGCTCGTCGAAGTAGGTACGCGCGGCCGCCTCGATTCCATACAGGTTCCCGCCCATCGGCACGCGATTGACGTACGCGCGCAGAATCGCGCGCTTGGACGATCGCATCGCGATCCGCTCGGCGGTCACGATCTGCGCGAGCTTGCCGCGAATGGTCGACGGGCTCGGATCGAGGAAGCGCGCCAGTTGCATTGCGATGGTGGAACCGCCGCTCTCTGCATGCCCGTAGACCGCGTACTCCCAGGCGGCGCGTAGCAGCGCGCGGAGATCGACGGCACCGTGGTGGAAGTAGCGCGCGTCCTCGGCGGCGAGAATGGCTTGCACGAAGCGTGGCGCGACGCGGCCGAGCGGGATGGCCGCGGCATGCCGGCCATCGGAGGAGAGAATGGTGCCGAGCGTGGCGCCGGTTCGGTCGGTAAAGGTCACCGCTCCCGGCCCCGCCGGCAGCCGCGCGACGTCGATTCCGGCGAAATAGAAGCCGGCAACGGCCAGCATGCAGAGAAGGATCGGCGCGCGTGGAATGAGTTGCATCGCTCCCTGGAGGTTTCGACATGGGCCGCTTCCGAGTTTGCACGTTCGTCGCCTTTGGACTGGCGCTGGCGGCGTGCGCCCGCGGAGGCAGTGCCGTCGCACCGCTGGCGCCGGTCGCGAGCCTGCCGGTGCCGCCGCTGCCGCCCTGGATTACGGCGATCTCGCCGACCGGCCGCGACGTCGGGAGTCTGGCCCAGATCCGGATCCTCTTTTCCAAGCCGATTGCGACCCTGAGCGGGCTGGCCGGCGACGGCCCGGCCGACGTGCTGAGCCACCTGCGCATCGCGCCCGCGCTCGCGGGGCAGTTCGTGGTGCTGACCCCCCGAATGATCGCGTTCGTCCCCAGCCGCGCGCTCCCGGTCGCGACCCGCGTGCGCGTGACGCTCACCGCAGGTCTGCGCGATCTCGACGGCGACGTGCTCGGCAGCGACCTGGCCTGGACGTTCGAGAGCCGTCCGCTGAAGTTCACCGGTTTGCCGTCGCTCCAAGCGCCCGAGTACGAGCCGACGCCGGGTCCGGTTGGGCTCACGCCGACGCTGACCTTCACCGCCAACGCGCGCCTCGACCCCGCCTCGCTGGCGACGCGCGTGGCGCTGGTCGGTGGCGGCGCCGACATCCCCGCAACGGCCAGTCTCGAAGCGCAGCCGACGCCCATGCCGGGTAGCGGGGCAACGGCGGCGTTCGATCCGTCGCTCGATATCTGGACCTACGACGTGCGGCCGCAGCAGCGGCTGCGGCGCGGCACGCGCTACGCGCTCGTCCTGAAGCCCGGGATCGCGCCGGCGTACGGCAATCTTCCGAGCGCGGCACAAGCGCAGGGCCACGTGCGTACCTACGGAGCGTTCGGGCTGATCGAGCCGCAGCCCAAGCCCTCGCCCGGCTATAGCGTCGCGCGCTTCGCCGGCGGAGATCCGTCGATCGCCTTCACCAACCCGCTCGATCCGAAATCGATCGCGGGTGCCGTCACCGTCTCGCCCGCGCCGGCCGCCGTGAAGACGATCGCGCTCGCCTATCCGGGCTCCAACCTGCTGGCGCTCGATCCGTACGCACTCGATCCCAACGCCACCTACACCGTGACGATCGCCGGAACGCTCAAGGATGCGTTCGGCCAGCAACTCGGCACCGCGCAACGCGTCACGATCCATACCGGATCGTTTGCCGCCGGGGCGTGGGCTCCGACCGGCTGGAATACCATTGCCGCGAGCGCCGGCGTCGCGCTCAACTTCTACGCGACCAACCTACCCAAGAATGCCTACCGGTTCGCCGCGCAACCGCTCTCGCCGGTTGCCTTACTGAGCGGGTCTGACCCGCTCGCGCAACTGCCGGCGCCGTCGGCGTGGCCGACCAAGACGATCGCCGGTGCCAAGCACAACGCCCAGAGCGTGGTGCATATTCCGCTGGAACGACTGCTCGGCGCACCGTACGGGACGCTGGCGTACGGCATCGGTACCGCGCTCGACGCCGGCGGCCAGCCGCAACTCACCGGCATCGTGCAGCTCACCGATCTCGGTATCTTCGCGCAGTACTTTCCAGGCGCCGGAGCCGTGATGGTGCAACGGCTGGACGACGGTGCGCCCGCGCCGGGAGTTGCGCTGACGTTCTATCGCATCGACGCGAGCGGCAACGCCGCACCGCAGCGCTGCGCGCGCGGCGTCACCGGTGCCGACGGAACCTTCGCGCTTACCGGTCCGCCGCTGCAGAGTTGCTACGCGCTCTCCAGCGTCGACAACGCGCCGACGATCGGCGTCGTGGCAACGCAGGGCAGCGACGTCGGCAGCCTGACGACCTACGGGTGGAGCGGCATCTACCGCTTCAACGTCACGGGCGGATGGACCGGCGGCGCACCGCTCTCGCGCGGTACGATCTTCAGCGATCGCCAGCTGTATCAGCCGGGCGAGCGTGGCGATCTGACCGGCGTCGCGTACTACGCCTCAGGTAACGGGTTGGTTGCCGAGAAGAACGCGCGCTACCAGGTGACCCTCACCGATCCGAGCAACGCAACCACGTCGCTGGGCAGCGTGCGCACCGATCGTTACGGCATTTTCACGTTGCCGATTACCTTTTCGGCACGCCAACCGCTGGGATACTATACCGTCAGCGCCAAGGGTCCAAGTGGAAATACGCTGACCGGAACGCTGCGCGTGGCGGAGTTCCGGCCGCCGAACTTTGCGGTCAAGCTGGCGTTGAGCGGCGCGTCGGCGGTTGCCGGCGGGTCGATCCACGCGGCCGCCAACGCGCAGTATCTCTTCGGTGCACCGCTGCAGGGCGGGGTCGCGCACGTCACCGTGACGCGCGACGTCGCGACGCTCGCGCCCAAAGGGTGGGATGACTTTTCCTTTGGGCCGCAGTGGTTCTATCCCGAGCAGCCACCGTCGTTCGATACCGACGTGATGCAACGCGATACGGCGTTCGACGCCCAAGGGAATGCCGCATTCGACGTCGCCGTTCCCAAGCGCTTGCCGTTCCCGATGACGTACACGGTCGACGTCAATGCGACCGACGTTTCGCATCTGTCGGTGGCGGCCAACCAAACGTTCCTTGCGCTGCCGACCGATGCCATCGTCGGCTTGGCCTCCGACGTGGTCGGCGCCGCCGGCGCCCCGATGACGATTCGCACCATCGTCACCAATGCGGCAGGCAAACCGTTGGCCGGACGTGCCGTCCATCTCGCGTTGCAGCAGATGACGTACACGTCGGCCACGCAGGAGATTGCCGGCGGCGAAAACGCACAGCAGGCGATTGCGTACAAAACCGTTGCCACCGCCGACGTCACGTCGGCGATGACGCCGGTAAGTACCACGCTCACGCCGCCCGATCCGGGGCCGTATCGGGTGGAGGCGAACTTTGCCGGAGCGCAGGGGCGGGCCGCCGCGACCGACATTGCGGTCTTCGCGTTTGGCGGTAGTGCGGCCGACTGGGGAAGCTCGACGGCCAGTTCGACGCCGGTCAAGCTCGACGCCAAGCGCTATAAGGTCGGCGAGGTGGCGACCGCGTTGGTGGCCTCGCCGTACCGGAAAGCCGACGTCTACGTCAGCGTGATCCGCAACGGCGTGCTCTACCACACCGTCCTGCGCGACGTGAGCGGCTCGCCGCGCGTCCGCTTCACGGTGACGCCCGACATGGTACCCAACGCGGCAGTCGAAGCGGTGGTGGTACGCCGCGGGAGCGATCTCGCCGCGGTCAAACCCGGCAGCGTTGCCGTGCTATCGACCGTTGGGATGGCCGGATTCACGGTCGATTTGAAGGATCGCTATCTCAAAGTCGGCATCGCGCCGGCGCAGGCGACGGTGCGCCCCGGTGGTACGCAGCGCGTCACCTTCACGCTGCGCAACGCGGAGAACCGTCCGGTCGCAGGCGAAGTCGTCGCGATGGTCGTCGACGATGCGATCCTCAACCTCTCGGGGTACCGGCTGCCGGATCTGGTCAACACGGTCTTCGCGTCACAGCCGATCTCGACGGTCTTCTCCGACAATCGCGAGAACCTCGTGCTCACGACGCAGACGCCGCCGGTCGAGAAAGGCTTCGGCTATGGCGGCGGCTATCTGGCCGGCGCAGCCAGCACGCGCGTGCGCGAGAACTTCTTGCCCCTCGCCTACTTCGGAAAAGTCGAGACCGACGTCGCCGGTAAGGCGGTCGTCTCGTTTCACGTGCCCGACAACCTCACCACCTGGCGCGTCATGGCGATTGCCGTCGCGAGTGACGATCGCCACTTCGGGACTGCCGACCGCAGCTTCGTTGCGACGCTGCCGTTGAGCACCAATCCGTTGCTGCCGCAGTTTGCGCGGCCCGGCGATCGCTTCGACGCGGGCGTGTCGGTATCGAATCAAACCGGCGCCGCCGGCGCGCTGGCGCTGGTTCTCAAGCTCGGCGGGGCGCTGCGGTTCGCCGGCGGCGATCCGTTCGAGCGGCGCGCGAGCGAACAGGCCGCCACCGGCATGCAAGGCTACCGCTTCCCGGTGACGGTCGGAACGCCGGCTCCGTCGACGTTTGCGGTCAACAGCGCGCTCGGCGCGGCCGCCGACGCGTTCTCGGTGGACTTTGCGGTGCTCGACGGATCGACGACGTCGTCGCGGATCGACGCCGGGGCGACCACCTCGCAGGCCGTCGTGCGGGTCGGTAACGTCGCCGGCGGGCGCGTCGACGTGATGCTGGCCAACTCGATCGTGCCGCAGTTTGCGGTGGCGGCGCAGTCGCACATGAGCGACGACTGGTTGCCGCTAGCCGACGTGGCGGCGTCGCGCCTTGAAATCGCCAGTGCCTTGGCAACCCTGCAGAAGCCCTACGGCTTGGCGATTCCCTACGACCCGCGCGCGGCCGCAGCCGACGCGCTGACCAAGCTCCTGGCGCTGCAGCGCGATGACGGCGGTTTTGCGGGCTGCTCGGCCGCCGCATCGAGCGATCCGTTCGTCAGTGCGTATGCCCTCGACGCGCTGGCTTTTGCGCGGGCTCACGGGGTGAGCGTGGCGGCCGATGCGTTGACGCGTGCCAAGCGCTTTGCGTCGCAGACGCTGGCGAATCCGGGACGCTTCACCTGGTGCGCCGATGCGACGTGCAAGGCGCAAGTACGTTTCGCGATGCTGTGGGCGCTGGCCGCCAACGGCGATCGCCGCACCAGCTTCCTGAGCGGCATCGTCGCGGCGCGCGCGAGCTTCACCGTCCCCGAGCAGATTCGCCTGGCGCGTTACCTGCTGAAGACGCCGGGATGGATTGCGCAAGGCGCCGCATTGGGCGATGCGTTGCAGCGCGACGTGTACCTGAGCGGTCGCTATGCGACCGCAAACGTCAATGGAAACTGGGGCTGGCTCGCCTCGAGCACCGGGGCGCAGGCGCAGATGCTGCAGTTGTTGATCGAGCGCAATGCGCCGATTGCCGAGCGCGACGGTGCCGTCCGCGCGCTCGTGGCGCAGGCCTGCAACTGCGGGTGGCCGACGGTCGACGACACGGCGAGCGCGCTGGTTGCACTCGCCGCCTACGCCGCGACGGAGCATCTCGCGGCGGCCACCGTGACGCTGACCGCGGGCGGCACGACGATCGCGCAGGTGCGGTTCGGTGCGACCGCGTCGTCGCGGCAGATCGCGGTCCCGGCCAGCGCGCTCGGCAGCGGCGCCATCGAGGTGCGTTCGTCGGGCGGTACCGTGCACTACTTGGTGCGCTACGTCTATCCGGTGCCGGCCAACGCGCCGGGCGAACTGACCGCGTTCCGGGTCACGCGGACGGTGCGGGCCGCCGGGGCGTCGGCCCCGCTCGCCACGATGGACCTTGCGACCGCGGCGCCGGTCACGCTCGGCGTAGGGCAGGTATTCGACGTCGGCGTGCGCGTGGTGGTCGATCACCCGGTCGATCGGATCGCGATCGTCGATCCGTTACCGGCGGGGATGGAGGCGGTCCACGCCAGCTTTTCGACCTCGAGCGCGACCACGGTCGCGCGATCGGATAGCTGGCAGATCGACGCCCAGCAGATCTACCGCGATCGCGTCGAGGCTTTCGCGCAGCACCTCGACCCCGGCGTCTACGCGATCCATTACCTCGCGCGTACCGTTACCCCGGGAACCTATGCGTGGCCGGGCGCGCGTGCGTATCTGATCGACGCCCCCGAACAACTCGGACGCAGCGCCGCGACGACGCTGACGGTTCGGTAGCGCACGGCGGTTCGACGTGCGCCCGCGGCGTCGATGGGTTTGGCCCGTGCTCACGCTGGTGGTGACCGTCATGGCGGTGAGCGTGGACGCGCGCGGCGGGCTGCGTTGGCTTCAGGCCGGGGATCGGCGCGCCGCGCAGGCGATCGGGACGATCTCCGTCTGGAGGTTGTATAACGAGTACACCGATCGTTTCGCGATGTGCCGGTATCGCGATCTGGTCGTGTGCGTTCCGCGCAAGGACTACGGGACGATGAGCGTGCTGCGGCGGTTCGAGCTGCAGAGCGCGGCGATGCAATCCGAATCGTCCTGGAGCGATCTCGCGAATATTCCCAAACTGCCGGATGCGACGCTCTACGCGTTCCGCGTGAGCCTGCGCGACGGACCCTGGGCGACGGCGATGCTCGTCGGTTACCTCCTGGTGTGTCTCGCGCTGGCGATCGTGGTGCGGCGCGCGCCCGTCGTGTGGTTGGTCATTCCCGCGGTTGTGTTGCTCATCTTTACGATCGCAAAGTGGTTGCTGCTGCTCGCCGCGCACGGCGCCCTCGTCGTCCTGGAGGTGCTGCTCTTCCTGGGCGGCATTCCCGCCTCGCTGGCGGTTGCCGTTCGCTCGTTCAATGCATCGCGGGAGATCAAAGAGGGCGTTGCCGATGTCATCGCGGCGATCGTGCCGCGCGACGAGCCCTAGCGCGCCGCTCCGCTCAGCGGCAGTCCGCGCAGCGTCCGTGCAGGCTGAGATCGCTGCGCTCGACCGCGAAGCCGTGGGCTTCAGCCAGTTGTGCCGCGAGCGCGTCGGGGATGACGTAGTTGACGTCGTCGATCCGCCCGCACGCGGTGCAGCGAAAGTGCGCGTGGGGGTGGCCGGCAGCTTCGTAGTAGGCGCGTTCGGTGCCGGGGATCGCGATCTCCGCGACCAATCCGCGATCGCGCAGGCGCGCGAGCGCGCGGTAGACGGTCGTGAAGCCGATGCTCGGCCGGCGCGTGCGCGCCAGTGCAAAGAGTTCCGACATGGCGAGATGGCGCCCAGGGCCCTGCTCCTGAACGATTTCAAGCACCAAGCGGTGGTTCTTCGAGAGACCTCCAGGGGCCGGGGAAGCGTGCATCACCGCGGCCATTGTATCATGGGGCCATGAGCATGCGTACGGTTCTCGTCGCGACCGACGGCTCGCCGGCTGCGGCCGCGGCGGTGCGTGCCGCTGCCGATCTGACTGCCTCGCTGGGACCCCAGGCGCGCTTGGAGGTCGTCGCAGTTGTCGACTACATCGAGGTTCCGGCCGCCCTCGCGCGTCACCCGGCCTCGGCACCCGACCTGCTCGCCGAGGAAGCGGATGCCGCGTTGGCTGCCGCGCGCGAGGTTGCCGCGGCCTTTGGGGTCGACGCGCGGACGCACCAGCGGGCCGGCGACACGGTCGAGGCGATTCTGGCGCTGGCCAACGAGCTTGGCGCCGACCTTCTGGTCGCCGGCGCGCGCGGCCGCGGCCGCCTGGCGCGCTTCGTGCTCGGCAGCGTCGTCGAGCGGCTGGTGCGGACCGGCCGGCTGCCGGTGCTTGTCGTCCGGGCAGCCAAGACCGGGCGCACGCGTTAGCGCGTCGTCGGGGTCTTGCATTATTACTTTTAATAATGCAAGATATATCAGCATGGCTACACCTTCGGCTTCTCCGGCGAAACCGGCCAAGCGGCGCGAGCCGCTGGAAGAGGTGCTGCGCGGGCCGATCAAGTCGAAGACCCTCTTGCCGGTCCTGGTCTTGCACCTGCTGGCCGAACGGCCGGATCACGGCCTTGGACTGATGCAGCGCATCGACGCGCTCTGCCGCGGATTGCTGGCGGTCAACACCAACTCCATGTACCCGCTGCTGCGCCGCCTCGAAGAGCGCGGCTTTCTGGCCGGCGAGTGGGAGCACCCCAGCAAGCGCTCCCGGCGCTTCTATCGCCTCACCCCCGAGGGCAACGCTCGCATGAACCGCATCAAGGGCGACATGTTGCCGTATCTCGACACCCTCGCGAAATCCGTCGAAGGGCTCAAACGCGAACTCTACGCGTCCGCGACGGTTCAACGCGCCTCCTAAGAAAGAGTAGACACGATGAGTACGTACCGCGCCCCGCTTCGCGACATGCAGTTCGTCCTGCGCGAACTGGTCGACCTCGAAGCCATCGCTAAACTTCCCGGTTACGAGGACACTCTGGACGTTCTCGATTCGATTCTCGAGGAGGCCGGCGCGTTTGCGACCGGCGTGCTCGACCCCTTGAATCGGGTTGCCGACAAAGAAGGCTGCACCTGGAACGACGGCGCGGTCACGACCCCCAAAGGCTTCAAGGAAGCGTATAAGAAGTTCGCCGACGCCGGCTGGATCGGCATGCCGGTGCCGGCCGAGTACGGCGGCCAGGGGTTGCCGCAAACGCTGCTCGGGCCAACGCTCGAGATGTGGAACGGCGCCAACATCGGCTTTGCCAACGGGCCGCTGCTCAATCAAGGCGCGATCGAGGCGATCGAGCTGTGCGGCACGCAGGAACAAAAAACGACCTACATCCCCAACTTGGTCTCGGGCAAGTGGACCGGCACGATGTGTTTGACCGAGCCGCAGGCCGGTTCCGATTTGGCGCAAGTGCGCACCAAGGCGATTCCCGAAGGCGATCACTATCGGGTCTTCGGTCAGAAGATTTTCATCACGTTCGGCGAGCACGACATGGCCGAGAACATCATCCACCTGGTACTGGGACGCCTCCCCGACGCACCGGAAGGGACCAAGGGCATCTCGCTCTTCATCGTCCCGAAGGTGTTGGTCAACCCGGATGGTACGCTGGGCGAGCACAACGACGTGGTATGCGCCGGAATCGAGCACAAACTCGGCATCAACGGCAACCCGACGTGCACGATGACGTACGGCGAGAGCGGCAAAGGCTCGATCGGGTACCTGGTCGGGGAGCCGAATCGTGGGCTCGAATACATGTTCATCATGATGAACGCGGCGCGCTTTTCGGTCGGCGTGCAAGGCTTTGCGGTCGCGGACCGTGCCTACCAGCATTCGCTCGAGTACGCCAAGGAGCGCATTCAGGGGCGCGACGTCAAGCCCGGTTCGAAGACCCCCGAAGCGATCTTCCGGCATCCCGACGTGCGCCGCATGCTGATGTGGCAAAAGGCCAACCTCGAAGCGATGCGGGCGCTCGCATACGTGACGGCCGCTTCGCTCGACTTCGCCCATAAGCATCCCGACGAAAAGCTGCGCAAGGAGCACAAGGCGTTCGTGGAGTTGATGATTCCGGTCGTCAAGGCATGGTGCACCGAGACGGCACAAGAGTGCTGCTCGGTCGCGTTGCAGATCTTCGGGGGCATGGGTTATGTGGAAGAGACCGGGATTGCACAGCAGTACCGCGACGTGCGCATCACGACCATCTACGAAGGCACCACCGGCATTCAAGCGCTCGACTTGATCGGCCGCAAGCTGATCCGCGACATGGGCGCCACCGCGACCGCCGTCGGGAAACGCATCGAGGC
>DAIDGS010000007.1 GCA_027459845.1 Vulcanimicrobiota bacterium
GACGGCGATCGACGACTGGTCGAAGGTTTCGTTTCTCGAGGTGCGCGTCGATCACGTCGACCGCTGGCATAAGCCCGGCCTGCTGTGCATCGGCGACGCCGCCCACGCAATGTCGCCGGTCGGCGGCGTGGGGATCAACCTGGCAGTGCAAGATGCGGTGGCAACCGCCAACGCCATCGCCGAGCCGCTGCGCCGCAGCCACGCGGTCGACGATCGCGTCCTCGCGGCGATTGCGGCGCGCCGCGTCTTTCCGATGCGGGTCACGCAGCGCGTGCAGGTTGCGATTCAAAACGCCTTCATCGCGCGCGTGGTTGCCGGCGATGGCCCGACGCGCGTCCCGGTCTTCTTGCGCGTGGCGCAGCACGTTCCGTTTGTGCGGCGATTCATCGCGCGCATGATGGGCGTCGGGGTTCGACCCGAGCACGTGCGCACGCCGGACGCCTTCGCCGCGCGCGCGCCAGTCGGGGCCTAGACCTTCAACGTCGCAAAGTAATCGTACGTCTGACGCATTCCGTCGGCCAGTTTGGTGGCCGGCTTCCAGTGAAGATGCTTTCTGGCGCCGGCAGCGTCGAACTGCGCGTCGCGCGCGTCGCCGGGGCGTCGCTCGCCGGCAACGATCGGCGCCTCGAAGCCACTGATTTCCACCAACGTACGGTAGATTGCGTTCACGCTGGTCTTGATTCCGGTGCCGATCACGAACGCACCGCCGTCGCCGCGGTCGAGCGCCGCGACGTTGGCATCGACCACGTCGCCGACGTACACGTAATCGCGCGTCTGCTCGCCGTCCCAGTCGATCCGCACGGATTCGCGGCGCAGAAACTTCCCGATGAAGATCGAGATCACGCCGGCCTCACCGTTAGGGTCCTGACGCGGCCCGTAGACGTTACCATACCGCAACGCGGTGTACGCCAGCCCGCGCTCGGCTTCGAAGAAGCGCAGATAGTGCTCGCCGACCATCTTGCTGATGCCATAGGGTGAGGTCGGGCGTTGCGGAGTATCGTCGCCGATCGGGAAGCGCTCGGGATTGCCGAAGGTAGCCCCACTCGAGGCATAGATCACCTTGCGCGCACCGACCTTGGCGGCGTTCTTGAGGACGTTGAGCAGGCCGAGCACGTTGACCTGCGCGTCGAGTTCCGGATCGCGTGACGAGATGGCGACCGAGTGCTGGGCGGCGTGATGGCTGACCACCTCGGGCTTGAACTCGCTGAAAATGCGCGCTAGGTTCTCGTCGCGCACGTCCATGTGCACGAATGACGCGCGCTGCGGGATGTTGACCCTCCGGCCGCCGCCATGTTCCCAGAGCGAATCGAGTACCAGCACCTCGTGCCCGGCGGCAACGTAGGCGTCGGCGATATGCGATCCGATAAAGCCGGCCCCGCCGGTGATGATGATGCGCACCGCGCTGTCCTTTCGATCTGGCTTCGTCCGAGGGATAGACGCAGCGACGACTGCGATGGTTCCCCTCACCCTGCTTTTCTGCTCTGCAGGCTTCGTGCTCGGCACCCTCGCCGTCACGCCGCTCTCACTCGACCTGCGCGTCGTCGTCGCAACCGGATGCGCCGCGCTCGGCTCGTACGCGGTGTGGGGTCGCGAGAGCTGGCGCTTTCGCGCGCTGCTGGTCGCGGCCCTGGTTGCGGGCGCGTTCGACGCCTCTGCGCGCGGTACGGCCATACCGAAACCTTACGAACTGCGCACGGCGCGCTACGCTGCGACGGTGCTGACGCGCACCGCCGCATCCGACGGCTCGATTGCGACGCTGCTGGTGCTGCCGAGCGGGATCGTCGCCGACGCGCACCTGCGTGCGCCGGTGCCTGCACCGGGCAGACGCGTCGAGCTGCGTGGGCGGTTGGCTTCGTTCGACGGACCGCGCAATCCGGGCGAACCCGACCTCGCCGCAATCGAGGGCGCGCGCGGCATCGACGCACGCCTTGAATCGGCCGTCGTACTCAAGCGCCTCGCCGGCCGCGTGCGCTCGCCCGCGATTTGGCTGGCACGCGCACACGAGTGGGCGCACGCCACGCTGCGAGGTTACCTGGGCGAACCCGACGCATCGGTACTGGCCGGCGAACTCTGGGGCGAACGCGGCGCGCTGCCGCCCGATCTGCAAGCGGCCTTTCAGAGTACCGGCACGGTACACGTGCTTGTGACCGCCGGTTTGCATCTGGGTGCGGTTGCGTTTTTGGTGGTGGCGCTGCTGGCGCGCTGTGGCTGGCCGCGCGGCCTCACCTGCGCGCTGGCGACCGTGGCGATTTGGGCGTTCGTGTGGTGGAGCGGCGGGCATTTGCCGGCGGTGCGCGCGGCGACCATGGCAACGGTCGCCCTGGCGGCGCGCGCATGCGGGCGTGCGACCCTCTCCTGGAACGCGCTCGGCATCGCCGCACTGGTAGTCGCGGCGAGCGCGCCGCGCGAGGTCGCCAGCGCATCGTTCGCGCTTTCGTTCTCGTGCGTCGGCGCGATCTTTGCCTGTGCGCAGCCGCTGGCGCGCGCAATCGACGGTCTGCCGCTGCCGGAGCGCGCGCGCGAGGCGATCGTGTTGACGCTGGCGACGCAACTGGGCACCTGGCCGATCGGTGCTGCGGTCTTTCTGCAGTTTGCGCCGTACGCAACGCTCGCGAACGTGGCCGTCGTGCCGTGCGTCGCGCTGACGATGGCGCTGGGGGCTGCAACCTTGCTGGCGGCAGCCTTTGCGCCGCTGGCGCAGGCGTTCGCGAATCTCTGCACCTGGCCGCTTGGCTGGACGCTCGGCGCGGTGCGACTATTCGGCGCACTGCCCGGAGCAACGCTCCACGTCACCCCTGCGCCGGCTTGGTGCATCGCCGCGTACGACGTCGCGCTGCTCGCGACGCCGTGGTTATGGAGACGCGGTGCGCGCACGGCGGTCGCGGTACTGCTGGCCGGCGCGACGCTGCTCGTGCTGGAACCACCGCGCGCATTCGATCCGCGCCTGCGCGTGACGGCGATCGACGTCGGCCAGGCCGATGGGTTGCTGATTCAAACGCCACGGGGTCACGCGATCCTCGTCGATGCCGGCGGGCGCTTGGAACGCGGCCCGCAGAGCGCAGCCTCGACCGCCGAAGCGGTCGGCACGCGCACGGTCGTGCCGTTCCTCCTGCGTTTGGGCGTGCACTCCCTCGACGCCATCGTGCTCTCGCATCCGCACGGCGACCATGCCGGTGGGATCGCGCCGGTGCTGCGCGCGTTGCGCGATGGCGAACTCGCCGACGGCGGGCAAACCTATCCCGGCCACGCCTATCACGATGCGCTCGACGTTGCGCGCAGCGAGGCGGTACCGATCGTGACGCCGCGCGCGGGCACGGTCTGGCATACGGACGACGGCGTCACGCTGGAGTTTCTCGGCCCATCGCTGCCGTTCATCGGCGGACGCAACGCCATCAACGACAACTCGGTCGCGTTCATGCTGCGTTACCGGCATTTTCGCATGCTCTTTACGGGCGATGCCGGAGCCGCGGCGGAGGAACGCTTCTTGGCCGAGGGCATCGACCTTCACGCCGACGTGCTCAAGGTCGGGCACCACGGCTCCGCCTATAGTTCTACCCCGGCGTTCATCGCGGCGGTGCGCCCGCGCGACGCCATCATCTCGGTCGGAAGGCACAATCTCTTCGGGCATCCCGCACCCTCGACACTCGCGACGCTGCGCCGCTTCGGGGCCCGCATCTACCGCACCGACCGCAACGGCGCGATCGCGATCGCCACCGATGGAGCGACCTACTCGATTCGGGTCCAACTCCCCAGCCCAAGCACGTGACGTCGTATGCCGTGCTGCAAAAAAATAGCGAGCCTCAAGCCGCGATCGTGCCTCGCGCCGCTATGGCGGGGGACGAAATGCTTGCCTACAACGACGCTTCGATGTTCTTTAGCGAGGTCCGAAGGTGTTTGCGCGCGACCCGCCGCGCCGCGGCCGCATCGCCCTGAGCGATGGCGTCGCAGAGTTCCTCGTGCAGCGGATCGTTCTCCGCGACGATATACTCCGGTCGAACCGCCGGACTCAGTTGCGCTCCAACGAGATCGAGAAACGACACGTAGATGTCATAGAGGGCCGGGCTTCGCGCCGCTCGCGCTATGGCGAGGTGAAACCCAAAATCGGCCTGGGCGTACGCGTTCACGTCGCCGGCGCCGGCAGCCCGTGCGCGATCCTTCAGGCACTGCCGCATCGCGGTAATGTCCCGCCGATCGTGGCGCTGCGCCGCGAGTTCGGCAAGCGGAACCTCGAGGACGAGCCGTGCTTCGTAGAGATCCTCGAGCCGCGCCCGCCCGAGCCGCTCCTCAAAAGACTCCGTCAGCGCCGCCGGCCCGATAAACGTGCCGTCGCCATGCCGAACGACCACCACGCCGCGGTGCGCTAAAACGCGCATCGCCTCACGCAGCGTCGAACGTCCGACCGAGAGCATCGTGCAGAGGTCTGCTTCGGCCGGCAGACGATCGCCGGGCTTATAGACTCCGTCGTGAACCATCTTGCGGATGCGGCTGACCGCCTGATCGGCCAACCCCGCGCGACCCACGGCATAGCTAGGGTTCACGGAACGCTCCGCACATCGAGTTCGAGTTCGCCGCTTTCGACAAAGCCCATCGACCGGTAAAGCGGCTCGGCCTGGGCCGAGGGGCGCAGGCGCACGCGCGCACAACCGGCGTCACCCAACCATGCAATCGCCGCTTTCGTAAGGGCACGGGCGATGCCGCGGCCGCGATACGCCGGCCTCACATAGACCGCATTCACGTATCCCCGTAACTCTCTGAAAACCGCGAACCGGTAATCGCTGGTGAACGATGCGATCGCCATGCCGACGATCGTGCTGCGATCGTGCGCCGCGAAGCACTGCAACTCGTGCTGCCGCCGACGCGTGCGGAGATACTCTTCGAAGCGCGCCTGCCAACCGCGCTGATCGACCGCACGTTCGCCTTGCTCGCGCGCCGAGGCTTCGCGGAGTTCGGCGAGTTCGGGAAGTTCCGATTCCGTGGCTTCGAGGATTTGCACCCCGGCTACACCGTGCACGCTTTCCTCCTTTAGCGACATTTTTGAATCGCCGTCCAAGCCTGAATTCGGACGATCTCTTGCGTGTCGCTGCGCTCGACGCGCCTGAGCGCCGGGATCGCTCGCGGATCGCCGAGCGTCCCAAGCGCCGACGCTGCCGCGAGCCGCGTCGAAATCAGATCGTCCTTCAAGACGAGATGCTCCAACACCGCGAGCGCGCGGTCGGGTTGATGCAGCCGCTTCGCGAGCAACGCGAGCGCCACGACCGCGGCGTTTCGCTCGCGCTCCGGCGTACCGTAGGTCGTCTTTTGCAGCAGCAAAGGAAAGGCCCGCGCATCGCCGAGTTCGCCCAGCCCTCCAAGCGCGGCAGACGCAACGACGCCGTCATATGGCGCCCGCGCAACGGCCGCGGTAAGCATGCGATAGGCACCCAGAGCACGGCGCGCTCCCAAGCTCCGCAACGCGGCAGCTATCACGTCTGGATCGCGATCGCGAGTCAGGCGAGCGAGCGCGGTGTCGACGCCGTCTTGGTGCCGAGGTAAGGCCGCCGCCGCCTCCGCAGCCGCGATGCGAACGCGCACATCGCGATCGTGGAGGCATGCGAGCACCGTCCGCACCCCACCAAATGCAGCTGCGTCCTTAACCGCGCCGGCGCGCATCCCGTAGAACGGATCGTCGAGCGCTGCGCTTTCGATCGCCCGCGCCGCCGCCATTCGATCGGACGACGTTGCATGCACCATCGCGGCAAGTTGTCCGAGCGCCCATTCGCGGTCGCCGACGTGCGGCGCGTGCTTCAGCTGATAGGCGAGCATGGAAACCGGCTGCTCGAACGTCAGTTTCCGCAAGAGATTTTCATTTGGATCGAAGAGCACCATATTCGGCGGTCTTGCGACGTCGGCGATGCGAATAGTCTGTTGGTTTCGATCGATCCACACGCGAACGCGCGAGACGCGCCCACCCGCATAAGCTTCGATCACCACCGGCATGCGGAACGGCTTGCCGTCGGCGTTGCGTTGCCGCACGTCGAGGACCAGGGCCTTTTGGTCTGGGTCGTAGCGGTCATCGACGATGTAATGCGGATAGGCAGCGCGATAAAACCATTCGTCCTCGAACCATTTCAGGTTCATGTGCAGGGAGCGTTCCACCGACGTAAAGAACGCATCGGTGTCGGCGTTGCGATATTGATACTCGCCAAGATACGCGTGCAACGCCGAGAAAAACCGCTTGTCGCCAACCAGATATCGCAGCATCTGCAGAACTGCTGCGGCTCGTGCGTGTCCGGTGACGTCGAAGAGATCGAGCGGATCGTTATAGCGGTAGTCGACGATCGGACGAAGATAGCGTCGCGCCTCGTCGAAAAATGCTTGCTCGCCCTGGTACCGGGCATACTCGAACGCGGCTGCGCCATTCTGATGGCCGCTCCACAGCTCATCGAAGTACGTCGCGAACCCCTCGTTGATCCACTCATTTGACCAGTCGCTCATCGTGACGTCGTCGCCGAACCACTGCTGTGCGAGTTCGTGCGATACGACGTTGTCGCAACTCCGCTCGGGATCCTCGACCTCCGGGTGGAGAAACGAGTCGGCGACGATCGTCGCGGAGGCGTTTTCCATACCGCCGAAGGTAAAGCGTTCGACGGCGATCTGATCGTACTTTGCGAAGGGGTACGGAAAGCCGATGATGCGCTGGTAGTAGGCGATCATCTTCGGCGTATCGCGAAAGCAGATCGAGTTCATCGCCGCATCGCTAGGAGCGACGAACGAGTCGATCGGAAGGGCCCCGAGCCTAGCGCGATACTCCGCGAAACGCCCGGCAGCAAAGGCGATGAGGTAGGTGGATTTCGGGTGGGGCGAGACCCAATCCCAGGTCTCTTCGGCCGGCCCGACGCTATGTCGCATCAAGCGCCCATTGGCGATCACGCTCCAGCCGTGCGGCACCGTGACGATCAACTCGCTCGGAGTCTTGTCGTTGGGCTCATCCCAGGTCGGGAACCAGCGCCGGTTGTCGGTCGCCTCACCTTGCGTCCAAATCTCGGGATTCAGCTTTGGATACGCCGGATCGGGGCGAATGAAGTACATGCCACGCGCGGGCTGCGCCCAGTAGCGGAACCGCACGACGAGCTGCGTCCCTGCGGCAACCCGATGCGGCAGGGACACGCTTATCGATTGTGCCGCATCGTCGACCACGTACTGCGCCGGATGCCCGTCGAGCGATACCGCCTGATAGTGGATCCCGAGCGAGTCGAACGGTAGTCGA
>DAIDGS010000008.1 GCA_027459845.1 Vulcanimicrobiota bacterium
CAGACCGGGAAGACGGTCAGCCCGAATCTCTACATCGCGGTCGGCATCTCGGGAGCGATTCAGCACAAGGTCGGGATGCGTTCGTCCGGTACGATCGTCGCAATCAATAAGGATGCCTCGGCGCCGATCGCCGAGTTTTCCGACCTTACCGTCGTGGGCGATGCATTTGCGATCGTTCCCGAACTCACTAAACTCATCGAAAGCGCCAAGGGATAAATCGTTGAAACGTCTGGTTCTCGCCGTCCTCGTTGCCTTCGGGCTGACCCTCGCATTTGCGATCACGACGCCGCAGGCGCACGCCGGCGGCCTCTTCGGCCTGTTCGGTTCCAAGGCATCGCCGACGCCGTCGCCGGTGCCTTCGGCGCTGCCGACGGCCTCGCCCGAACCGCCCAGCGTCGCGATCCCGCGGCTTCAAGCCAAGCTCAAAGCCAATCCGAGCGACCAGCAGGCCGCGGCACAACTCGCCGCCGCCTACCTGCAAGTCGGCCGCCCCGAACTCTCCATACAAATCACCCAGCATCTGCTGCAGGCGGGCGATAAGAGCGCGCAGGTCTACTACTACGACGGCTACGCGCAGCAGGCGCTCGGCAACGTGCAGGCGGCGACCGCCGACTTCAACACCGCATCCGATCTCGACCCGACCAACTTCGGCATCTTGGCGCAACTGGCCGACATGTATCTGAAGCAAAACGATACGGCCGACGCCGAACGCGTCGCCAAGCGTGCCGTGGTCTTCAATAAAAAGCAACCGGCGGCGCTCATGGAGCTGGGGAGCGTCTACGCCGCCGAGCAGAAGTACGACTTGGCGCGCGCCGAGTTCGAGAAGGCCTTTGCGCTCGATCCCAAGGACGCCTCGCCGATCTTCCAGATCGCGACCACCTACACCGAGCAAGACAACATTCCCAAGGCGCTGACCACCATCCAGCGCGCACTCGACATCGATCCGAAGAACCTGCAGGCGCTGGTCTACCGCGCCGATCTCTACGCTCGTCAGCACGACGACAGTCATGCGACGATGGCGTACGACGACGCGATCGTCGCCGCCCCAACCGACGAGGAGAAGGTCGCCATCATGGTGCGCAAAGCGGCCTACTACGTCAACGAAAAAAACACACCGCAGGCGCTGGCGGTCTTCCGGCAGATGACCACGCTCTATCCTAAGGTCGCGAGCGGGTTTGTGGCCTTCGGCGACTACTATGCGTCGCAGCGCGACTTCGCGCAAGCCGAAAACGAGTGGCACGCCGCGCTGAAGATCGATCCGAACCAGGCGCAGGCGCTGCTCTCGCTCGGACAGGTGGCGATGCAGCAGGGAAAGACCACCGACGGGATCACGTATCTCAAGGCCTACACCAAGGTTTCGCCGGACGCGCAGGGATTTGCGCTGCTCGGTCAGGCCTACTCGCAGGTCCACGACTACAAGAACGCGCGCGAGGCGTGTGGTCGCAGCTTCCAGATCGAGCGCACGCCGCAGACCTTGAGCTGCGTGGGCGGCGCCGACTTCGAGTTGCACAACTATAAGGAAGCCGCCCAGATATTCGACGTGCTCGATCGCGGTGCCAAAGATTTCATGGATCGCAATCCGCAGTTGCTGTACATTGCAGCCAAGTCGTACGCAAGCACGGCGCAGTGCGGCAAAGCGGTCGCCGCCTACAAGCGCCTGCTCCCGATGATGAAGAAGGGCACCAAGGATTACGCCGCCATCCATAAGGCCGCGGCGGCCGGCTGCCGCCCGGCGGGGAAGAAGGCCGGCTGAAGTTCGTCCTCGATCCCGGCTGCGGCGACCACCTGCGCGGGAGCGATCATCCCGAGTCGCCCGCGCGCGTCGAGGTCGTGGCAGCGCGCTTGCGTGCCGCCGGAATCATCGCTGACGGCGCGCTGGTGCCGGCGCGCGACGTGACGCACGCCGAACTGCTGCGCGTGCACGACGCCGAGTACGTCGCGTTGGTCGAGCGCGAGTGCGCGGCGGTCGAGGCGGCCGGAACCTTCCGCTATCTTTCCACCGGCGATGCGGCGATCGGCCCCGGTACGCTGGCAGCCGCGCGGCGCGCGGCCGGTGCGGCGGTCGTCGCGGCGGAGACGGCGGCGCGGGGCGAGGCGGCTTTCGCGCTGGTGCGCCCGCCCGGACACCACGCCGAGCCGGGCGCCGGTATGGGCTTCTGCATCTTCAATAACGTGGCGATCGCAGCGCGGGCGTACCGCGCCGGCGGCGGCGGGCGGGTACTGATCGCCGACTTCGACTACCACCACGGCAACGGCACCGAGGCGATCGCGGGCGACGGGCTCGCGTATCTCTCGACGCACGCGGCGCCGGCGTACCCCGGAACCGGCGGACGCAGTTACCGCGTCGGCGCCGACCCGGTCGTCAACGTGCCGCTGCCGGCTCAAGGAGTCACGACCGACGCGTTCGTGGCGATCTGGGAGCGCGTGCTTCCCGAGGTCGCGGTCGAGGTCGCGCCCGAGCTGCTGCTGATCAGCGCCGGATTCGATTACCTCGCCGGCGATCCGGTCGGCGACCTCGGCATCGGGCAGGCGGCCGCCGCTCGGCTTGGGGCGCTGATCGCACGCGTTGCCGACGACCACTGCCGCGGCCGCGTCGCGTACGTGCTCGAGGGCGGCTATCGTATCGACGGGTTGACCGCCTCGATTGCGGCGATCGCGGCCGCGCATCGCTGAGCGCATCCGCGTGCGGTCGGCGCACGTTCGGATTCGTGAAATGTTTTGAACTCTTGTGATATGAGTTGAACCTACGCGTTCGTTGTACCGGCGAGCGCTGCGCCGTTCGCATCGAGCCGATCGTTGGTAAATCGCGCGCATCAAGGTCGCACAATGTTTGTTAAATGCGCGGTCACACGCGTCATGCATCGGGCGTTACACGAGTAAGCGACGGCTGGAAAAAATTCGGTCGGCGCATGCTCGTGCTACCACAACCAGGAGGTACTCATGATCCGGAGATCGCTCCGGCATATCGTGACCGCTCTGGTTCTGCTCGTCGCTTTCGCCAGCCAGGGAACATGGGCACTGGCCGGCACGACGGGCGGTTTAACCGGACAGGTCGTCGATGCCAAGACCT
>DAIDGS010000009.1 GCA_027459845.1 Vulcanimicrobiota bacterium
CCCGGACCGTCGATCAGCCGCTGTACCCGGCGATCGTCGCTGGCGACCAGCCGCTCCACCCGGCTTCTGAGATCGAATCCGCTGGCCTCGATAAGGGCGTCCGTGTCCTCGCCCGATTTTCCGATGGCGGCGTACTCGCTCCCGTTCCAGCGCAGCAGGCACGCGTTGTTGGCGTGCACCAGCGAAGCCGCCAGACGACACATCACCTCCGCGAGAGGTCCCAGGGCGGTATGGCTCAGGATCGTCCGCGCCGCCTCCGCGAGCGTCTCGCGCTCTTGGCCACGGCGCATCTCGCGCTCGTAGGCGCGCGCGTTTGCAAGCGCGATCTCGAGATGCGAGCCCAAGGTACGAAAGAACGTCGCGCGCTCGCCGGCACTCCAGGTCAACTCGCCTTGCGCAGCGCGCACGACGAACATACCCCACACCACGCCGTCCAAGCGCAGCGGAACCACGATGCCGCCGTTGCGTTCGAAGAGTGCGTGTCGAACGTCGCGCGGCAGTAGCGATGCGTCCGACGGCTCGTCGACCGCGAGAAACGGTTCGAAGGCAGCGCGCTCGAAGCGGTCGCCGAAGTTGGATCCACGCACGTCGCGCACGCGGCTGGCACGCTGCACGAGTGCCTCGCCGTCGATTGCGAAGGCGGCGCAGTCCACTGGCAGCTCGTGCGACACCGTCACCGCAAAGACCAGCAGCACTTCGTCGACGTACTGCGTATCGCGTAGGATGCGCACGACGCGTTCCAACGACTCGGCCTGTGCTCGCCGCGCGCGTTCGCGTTCGTAGAGACGCGCGTTCGAGAGCGCTAGACCCACGTGAAACGCGAGCGACCGGGCGGCCGCTACGTCGGCGTCGCCGACCGCCTCGGGGCGATCGAATGCCAGCACCAGGGCGTCTTCGACCTGCCCCTCGACCACGAACGGGACGATCAATGCGCTGCGCGCGGTGGCGCCGTAGGCGGCCGATCCTTCCACGTCGCCGCGGCGGACGGTGAGCCCGCCCAGTGCCTTGCGAAGATCCCCATCGATCGGCAAGCGTCCGGTCGCCACCGACGACGGCGAGCCTTGCGCCGCGGCCGCGGCAACCCGAACGTGATCTTCGCCGGCGCGCTCGTAGACGATGCAGCGATCGGCATCAAATGCCGCGCGTACCCCTTCGACGATCCCAAAGAGCACGTCGCGCCGATCGAGCGACTTATGTAAACGCTCGTTGACCATCGCGAGCAGTTGGCTATCGCGCGACTGGCGACGCGCGATCGCAACCTCCCGACTCATCTCCAAGAGGCGGACGACAAGCTCGGCAAAGGTGCTGAGTTCGCCAAGCGCACTTTCATCTGGCGGGGCATCGACGCGCAGCACGACGACACCGATCGGGCGCGGCCCCGCCATCAACGGAACGAACACGCAGTCGTGCTTGCCGGCCGTATTCGAAAATGGAACCAGCGGACGCTGCGCGGTCCGATCCGCGAAAACCGGCGCGCCGCCACCCATCCGTGTCAGCGCGTGAAAGAAGAGCCGTCGCAGCTCGGCGCTGTTGTCGCGCAGGGCAAACGGCACCTGATCGTGGGGGCGCGACGCCGCCGTCACGGCGTCGTCGAAGAACAGCAATACGGTGACCGATTGCGCCGCGAAGCGTTCGAGTGCGCCTTCGGCTATTGCGTCGGCCTTGTCGGTAGCCGACGAAGCGCGAGCGAGTCGCACGAACGAGCGCATATGAGCTTTGGCGAGACTACGGAACGAGCCCGATGCCGGTCACGGCACCGGGTGACGTGTACGTCTCCATCGGAGCGACGTTTCCGTTGGCACTCGCGGCAAACTCGTACACCACGCCGCTACCCGAGGTCGTCGAGTCGGCGACGAAGATGTCACCGTTCCCGTTGACCTTCACGTCGGTTGGCGCGTTGAGCTTGGTCGCGGGCCCGGAGATCTTGCGCATCGGCGCCGAGTCGATCGTTCCCTTGGTCTGCGGCGCGAAGATCAGGATCGCCGGCTGGATCCCGGCATGCGGGTTACCCTGATCGCTGATATAGATGTTGCCGTTCGAATCGAGCGCGACGCTCGTCGGCAGCGTGACGCCGGTACGCGTTCCTTGGATGACGAACTTCGGCTTCAAGTTGAGCGGCGTCGCCGTCGGCGAAGGCGTCGGTGACGGGGTTGCGCTGCCGGTCGGCTTGGTCGTCGGAGTCGGGCTCGGCGTCGGCGAAGGCGAACCGCTCGGCGACACGGTCGGCGTCGGCAGCACGAACTTCGCGACCGAGCGCCCCTGCAGGTTGGTGACGTAAATGTTGTTGTTGGAATCCAGCGCAACTCCGCCGGGAACGTTGAGCTGCGTGTTGGCGCCGGCGATCGAGCTGTACGGCGAGGTCGATCCGGGATTGAAGAGTAGGATCTGGTTGGGCAAACTGTTGGTCGGGATCACCGTCGCGATGACCATGTCTTTGGAGTCGATGGCGATGCCGCGCGGCCGCCCGGCCAGGGCGGCGGAACTGAGCGGGAGCACGTTTCCGGTCGCCAGCGCCTCGATCTCGACGAGCAACGCGCCACGGGTTCCCGGATTGTAGTTGGTCACCCACAGGTTGTTCTTGGCATCGAACGCGACGTATTGCGGGCCATTGAGCGTGGTGCTCGAGCCGCCGATGTTATACGCCGGCTTCCCGCCGGTGGTTCCGGTGAAAATGCTGATGCCGTTCTGGGTGCTGTTGGTCGCATAGAGCGTCATCGGCGCAAAGCTCGGCCCGACGTTGACCGGCTTGTTGACGCCCGTGGAACTGCACGCCGCCACGGCGGCGGCGGTAAACAGCGCGATGAAACCCAAACTAGCCCTAGAGCGCATTCTCTCTCCCGTACGTGTTTTGAACCGTGCCTGGTTCCCTTAGTGGGGCCAGTTTCCTGGAGCCGGTCCGAAGTGCGACCAGGCCAGCCACGCGACCACAGCCAGGCCGAGCCCGATCAGGACAAACGTCGCAAGGCGTCGCCGCAGGTACGCCGGCCGGCTGGACTCCGTGTCGATGATCGGGCGCGGCACGGCTACAGCGGGTGGCGCACGGGGTGATTGAGTTGCTGGGCGTCGACCTTGACCAAGAGCTGGCCGACCGTCACGAAGCGGTAGCCGGCGGCGCGAAAACGGGCAACCACTTTAGGAAGGGCCTCGATCGTCGCCAGCTTGCCGTCGTGCAGTAGCACCAGGTCGGGCGCCGTGGCATGCGTCAAAAGGTGCGCTTCGATCGTCTGCGGCGTCAACGTGCGCCAATCGCCGCTGTCGTCGGTCCAGAGCACCGTCGAGTAGCCCAGCGACTGCACCGCGCGCAGCGTCGCGATCGTAAAGCGGCCGTGCGGAGGGCGCATCAGCGTGCGCACCGCCGGATCGTGCGTAAGCGCCCACAGGACGTCGCGACCGCGCAACACCTCACTGCGAACCTGACTTGGCGTCTCGTGATCGAGATCGGGGTGCGAATACGTATGGTCGGCGACCTCGTTCCCCATCGCTTCAATCCGCGCGGTGATCTCCGGCCACTGCTGCGCGTCGCGACCGATCAAGAAGAACGTGCCCGGCACGTGCAAGTCGTGGAGCTCGTCGAGCAGCAGCGGCGTAAAGACCGGATACGGCCCGTCGTCAAAGGTGAGCGCGACGAGCTTGGGACGCGTGCCGTGCGCGACCGCAACGGTATCGTGCAGGACCCGATAGGTTCGCGGTACGATCCCCTTGGAGAAGTCGAGCCGCAGGTTGGCCCGCGGCGTCACGAACGCCGGTCGTTGGTCGCTGGCTCGAAAGAACGTGCGCACGCCGCCCGCGGCGAACATGGCAACGATCAACGCAATGACGATCGACTTCACGTGTTTCAATCGCTTCCTTACTTGATTTTTAGCGGCAACGCACTCAGCCCTTGTGATCGGCCAAATCCGAACCGACGATCACCGTGACATCGCTGGTCACCGGCGTCGTCGAGGTCGGGCTCGGCGACGGATCGTACACGACCGTCGCATGCGCGTAGCTCGGAAGTGCGGCCTTCACCCGATCGGCAGCGAACGTGACCGTCGAGTGCTCGTGAATGCGAGTTCGTGTATACGTCGATCGCGACGCGTTGCCGACGTTGCCGATCGTGAAGCCGTCCTTCTTCAGCAGCTTGGCAATGCGCTCGGCTGCGCCGGTTACCCCGCTGCCGTTCTCTACGTCGACCCGAAGCGTCGAAGGCACGATTGCGGCCAAGGCCATGGCGTCGGGCGACGGCACCGGGGAAGGCGGCGCGATCAGCATGTCCGCCACCAGTTTTGCACGCGCGGTCGTGTCCGGGATCAGCGAGTCTCCGTAGTCAGGGAGATAGACGTCGCTCGTATACGGAACCTGATGCGTCACGATGTTGGATTGCGGAATCCCCGCGTAGTAACTGGCCAGCGAAATCAACTCTTGATTGGAAAAGTCCGTTTGGACGTTACGCTTGAAGACGTTGATAAGATCGCCAAGGTGGAGCATCGTGTTGACCTTATCACCTTTGAGCTTTTTCACGATTGCGCGAAGCACTTGCTGCTGGCGCATGATGCGACAGGGATCGCTGCACCAGTCGTGCCGGAAGCGCATGTACCCAACCGCCTGCGATCCATTCAGGTGCTGCATTCCCTCCTTAAGGTGAATGTGGAGATGCCCCCAGCTGTCGTCGTAGTTGATCGACCCACCGGTGCAGCGGACCTTATCGCGCAGGCAGGTGGATGTTTTGACGTAGACGTCGACCCCGCCGATCGCACTGACCAGTTCCTTGGTCGCGTTGATGCGCAAGATGATGTAGCGATCGAATCCCGGGATGCCCAACCAGCCCGCAATCACCTTCTCGGCCTCCTGGACTCCGCCGTCGGCCTGCGCCTGATTGATCTTGGCCTCGGTTCCGTCCGGAAGCGTTGCGACCATATCCCGCGGAACCGACAGCTCGTAGATGTGGCGGTTGGTGAAGTCCAGATTGACCGCCCAAATCACGTCGCTTCGGGATTGACTCGAGAACGGCTGGTCGTTGGCGGTGTAATCGTAATCCAGACCCTCCACCAACACCAGGATGTTGTCGCGACCGAAGACCTGCTGCGGCGACGGCACGAATACTTGCGAGATTGCGATAATTGGATTTTTGTGCTCGATGATGGCATAGCCCGCCATCGCCGATGCGATCATGATCGCGAACAGCAGGAGCACCACGCCGATGCGTGCCGCGATCGGATTGCGCCGCCGCGGTGGACCAGCCGGGTCGCCGGTGGGCGGGCCCATGGAGCGCCTACCCACAGACCGCCACCTCCGCTGCCCGGATTCCGGTAAAGTCGAATGCGCCGTGCCCGCGCAGCGTCACGTCGGCGAACGAGCCGACGCTCGCTTCGCCGGTGAAATAGACGCCGCCGTCGACGCCGGGAGCCTCACCCTCGGACCGCCCGAACCACGCCGTGCGCGCATCGAGCAGTCCGCGCAGCGGATCGGTCCGTCGCAGCGTTCGCGACTCCTCCACCAGCACTTTGACGGTGCGCCCGAGTCGGCGCGCACGCGCGCGCTCGGAGGCCCGCCGCTGCGCATCGCGCAACCGAATCAATCGGCGGTGGCGTGTTTTTGCCGGAACGGCTTCGCCGAGCGTCGCGGCCGGCGTACCCTCCTCGGCACTGTACTCAAAGAACCCGACGCGCTCTAGCTCGGCGCGCTCGATCCAGCTTTCGAGATAATCCACGTGCGCGTCGGTCTCGCCGGGGAAACCGACGATGAACGTGGAGCGCATCGTAATCGCAGGGATGCGTTCGCGAAACTCGTGAACGATCTCCAAGTAGCGCTCGCCGCTACCGGGTCGCAGCATCGCCCGCAACACCTCCGGATGCGCGTGCTGTAGTGGCATGTCCATGTACTTGCAGACTTTGGGCAGTCGAGCCATCGCATCGACGAGCTCGCGGTCGACGGTTGCCGGGTAGAGATAGAGCAACCGGATCCATTCGATCCCGTCGACATCGTGCAGGCGCTCCAACAGCCCGGCAAGCCCGCCGCGCCGTATGCCGCGGTCGCGTCCCCACATCGACGTGTCCTGCGCGATCAGGATGAGCTCTTTGGCGCCGCCGTCGGCGAGCGCCCGAGCCTCGGCGAGAATCGATGCCTCGCTGCGGCTGCGAAAACCACCGCGCAGCTTGGGAATGATGCAAAACGTGCACGGATGATCGCAGCCTTCGGCGATCTTCAGATAGGCGGTCGCGCGCGGCGTCGTCACCAGGCGCGGCAGAAAGTCGTGTTCGGGCTGCGCCTCGAAATCCAGGCGCACCGGACGCTGCCCGGCGGCGACGTCGTCGAGCAGCTCGGCGATCCCAGCGTAAGCGCCCGTGCCGACGACCGCATCGATCTCGGGAATGAGGCTCTGCAACTCGGCGCCGTAGCGCTGCGCGAGACATCCGGCAACCACGAGTTGCTGCCCGGGGCGCTTGCCGGCCGCGACCTCGAGGATCGCTTCGGTGGACTCGGCTTTGGCCGGATCGATGAACGCGCAGGTGTTGACGACGACCGTTTGCGCCCGTTCGGCGTCGGATTCCAGATTCCAGCCGGCCGCACCGAGCTTGGCGATCATCACCTCCGTATCGACGAGGTTCTTGGCACAGCCCAAACTCACGAAGGCGACGCTTCGCGCCGTCATCGGTAGTTCACGAACTGGAGCGGAACGTCGATATCCATCGCCTTGAAGGCGGCGATGACTTTCTGTAAATCGTCGCGGCTCTTCGCCGAAACGCGCAGTTGCTCGTCTTGGTACTGGGTCGAAACCTTCAACTTCAGCGCCTTGACCTTCTCGGCGAGCTGCTTACCGACGTCTTTCGAAATGCCCGAGCGCAGCGCGATCACTTGCCGCACGGTCGCGCCGGCGGCCGGTTCGGGCGTGCCGAACTCGAATGCTTTGAGGTCGATTCCCCGCTTTACGGCTTTGCTCTGCAACACGTCGATCACGTTGCGCAACTTGAGCTCGTCGTCCGAAACGATCGTAATTTTTTTGTCGTCGCTCTCGAGGCTCGTCTTCGAATTTTTGAAGTCGAAGCGGTTCTCGATCTCCTTACGCGTCTGATTGATCGCATTGTCGAGCTCCTGCCGCTCGATACGCGACACAACATCGAACGATGATTCGTTCGCCACGAATGCTCCCTTGGTTACTGAAGTGTTCTACAGCGCGAAGCTTCGGTCTACCACGTCGCCCGACTTACCGAGCGTGCCGAGGTTTTTCCCATCGACGATGACCTCGACGCCTCCCGCGTTGCCGATCCGCACCCGCGCGCTCTTTCCGCGAAACAGCTTGGTCGTCCCGGCCGGAAACGTACCCTCAATGCTAACATTTCCGTC
>DAIDGS010000010.1 GCA_027459845.1 Vulcanimicrobiota bacterium
AGCCGGATCAAAGCCTTCATGAAGATGAGCATGGCGAAGATCTACTGGTTGAGCCTGCGCACCTTGCTCGATCCGTTCTTCGATCTCTACTTTCGGCTGACGCGGCCGGCGCCGCCCGGGGTGCAGCCCGGGCCGTGATACAGAAATAGCGCCGTCTTGGCATCGGTAGCGACCAGCGTCCGGCGGCGGCCGTAGGTCGGATCGTAGGCCGGGCGGGTGGCCGGCGCGATCACCCAAATGCGGCGCACCGAACAGATCGCGCGACGCGGGTTGCGCGCCCTCCCGATGGCATCGTTGCGGCGCGACGGCGAGCCGAGGGTTTCGATCGGCGGTTGGGTGTAAAACAGCAGCGCGTTGGCGCCGGAAACGTTCTGAATCGCAACCACGTCGCCCGGCTTGCGCTCGCGCTGCACGATCGCCGCCAAACGCGGCACCGGTTTGTAGGCCTCGGCGTGCGGCAGGATCAGCACGGCGAGCGCATCGACCCCGATCATCGCCGCAGCTGCCAGCGCGTACGGCGCCAAGCCGACGGTAGCGCGGCGCGCGATCAGCACGGCGGTAAGCGCCGAACCGGCGAAGATCGCGACCGCCGCCCAGAACAGGCTCGGGACGATCGCGGCCACGTCGGCGGTCAAGCGATTGTTGCGCGTGAATATCGCGATCGCGACCGCCAGCGCGCCGATCGTCAGCGGAACGATGGCCGCCGATGCAACCGCCGCGCGCGCACCGCCGCGACGCACGACGGCCTCGAAGTAGAGTGCGGTCAGCAGCGCGAGCGCCGGAAACTCCAGCGCGACGTAGTTCGGCAGCTTGGTTCGCGCGAAGCTGAAGAAGAGCAGCGGCACCACGATCCAGCAGAACGCGAGGCGCAGCAGCCGATTGCTCTGCGCGTCGGACGGATCGCGGCCGAGCAGCGTACGAACGCCGTGAACGATCGCCATCGGCAGAAATCCGATCCACGGAAAGAATCCGAGCACGATCACCGGCAGGTAGTACCACAGCGGGCCGGCCTGATTTTCGATCACGCCGGTGTAGCGGCCGATCGTATAGCGCCCGACGAGCAGCACGATTGCGCCGAAACCCTCGCGCGCAATCACCGCCAGCATCCACGGCAACACGATCGCGGCGACGATCAGCGCGCCGAGCGCCCAGCTCCGCAGCGAGCCGGCGTACGTTCGTTCGGCGCGCCGGTTCCAGAGATAGTACGGGCCGAGCACGAGCAGCGGCACCACCAGCGCGACCGGCCCCTTGGTGAGCATGCCGAGGCCGACCGCGATCGCGCCAAAGTAGATGTACCGATCGCGCCCGCTCTCCATCGCGCGGAACCACCAGAAGATCGTCATCGCAACGGTCAAATCGAGCAGGGCGTCCATGATCGCCAGCCGGCCGATCACCGCCTGCATCAGGCAACTCGAGAGGATCGCGGCCGCGTAGATGCCGACCCGCGTCCCGGCCTGGCGTGCCACCGCGTAGCCGGTCATGCCGCCCATCAGGATCGTCGCCAGCGCCGCGGGGAGCCGCAGCGCGAGCGCCGTCGGCCCGAGCAGCAGCGCGACCAGCGCACCGACCCAGAAGTAGAGCGGCGGCTGGATGAAATACGGCAGGCCGTTGAAGTGCATGACGACCCAGTCGTGCGTGAGCAGCACCTCGCGCGCGACTTCGCCGTAGGCCGTCTCGCTGTTATCCCACAGCGTTCCGGCGCCCAACCCCGGCAGCGTGATCAGCGCGGCGATGGTTGCGCCGACAAAAGCCGCACGCGCCGGTCTCTCCATGTGGCGAGCAGATTTTGGCGCACGGATGCGGAAGTCATGCGGCCGATGCTACCGATCGCTTTGCGTGCGGACGGCCGCCCGGCGGTCGTCGTCGGCGGGGGAGGCGTCGCCCACCGCAAGGTCGAGGCGCTGCTAGCCGCCGGCTTCGCGGTGCGGCTGGTCGCCGCCGCGGTCGAACCCGAGCTGCGCGCACGGTTGCACGCGCTCGCGCACCGCGTCGACGAACGCCCGTACTGCGGCCGGGACGATCTCGCGGGCGCGCGCCTGGTCGTCGCGGCGACGTCGGATCGCACGGTCAACCAGCGGGTGGTCGAGGATGCACGCGCGCTGGGGATCCTGGTCTGCGACGCCGCCGATCCCGAACGCGGCGACTTTACGATGGCCGCCGTGCACCGCGTCGGCGAACTGACGGTTGCGGTCGACTCCGGCGGCGCGGCGCCGGCCTTGGCCAAACGTTTGGCGCGCGAGATCGGCGAGCGCTTCGGCGACGAGTACGCGCGCGCTGCCGGTGCGCTGGGGCATGCGCGGCGTTACGCGCGCGCCATCGAGAATCCGCGCGAGCGCGCGGCGGTCCTGCGCGCGCTCGCGGCCGAGCCGATCCACGAGTTGGCGGCGATGAACCCGAGCGACGCCGAGCACGCGGTCGATGCCGCGGTCGAACGGCTGCGCAAGCCGCTGCCCGCGCCGCGCACCGCGCAACTCGTCTGCGCCTCGCGCGCAAGCGCGCTTGCGATGACCCAGACGCGCAGCATCGCGGCGCGCCTGGCGCAGCACGGCCTCGCGACGACGATCCTCAACGTGACCACCACCGGCGACCGAACGCTGGACCGCCCGATCGCCGCCAGCGGCGTGAACGTCTTCGTCAAAGAGCTCGAAGTCGCGCTGCGCGAGCGGCGCGCCGACTATGCCGTACACTCGTGCAAGGATCTTCCGAGCGACCTTGCGGGCGACATGCGCATCGCGGCGATTTCGGCGCGCGCCGATGCGCGCGACGTGTTCTGCAGCGAGCGCTTCGCAACGCTGGAGGAACTTCCCAGCGGCGCGGTGGTCGGGACGTCGAGCCGGCGGCGCGAGGGGGCGCTACGCGCGCTGCGCCCCGATCTCTGCTATCGTGCGATTCGCGGCAACGTCGACACGCGCTTGCGCAAGTTGCGCGAGGGCGAGTACGACGCGATCGTGCTCGCGGCGGCCGGGCTCGAACGTTTGCGCCTGCGCGCGACGCACTGCGTGCCGTTCGCCCTCGACACGCTCGTCCCGGCGGCAGCGCAAGGCGCGCTGGCCGTCGAGACGCGCGCCGACGATGCTTGGCTCGCCGACGAAATCGCGCGCGCCGTCGAGCATCGCGACAGCGCCTGGTGCGTGCTCGCCGAGCGCGCCGCACTGCGCGCGTTGCGTTTGGGGTGCGACGCACCGGTCGGCGTTCACGCGCAACTCGCCGGCAACCGCATGACGATCGTCGCCGCGTACTACGGCACGCCGGGAGCGCGCCGGGAGCGCACCGCGACGGTCGCGAGCGCGCCGGATGCCGAGGCGCTCGGCAGCGCGCTCGGCGCGGCACTGGCGAGCGTGATTCCGGCGCCCGAGCGCGCGCGCCACGGCTTCGCGGTGCTGCCGCGCACGCAGACGCGCCCGAGCCGGATCGCCGCCGCCCTGCGCGCGGCCGGCGTCGACGTCGCCGAGTTGCACGCCGGCGATGCACCGGATTGCATCGCGCGGCTTCCCGACGCGCTGCTCTTCCCATCGAGCGGCGCGGTGCGCGTGGCCGCCGGCTACCTCGCGCGCTTGCGCGATGCCGCCCACCGGCCGGTGGTGATCGCGATGGGAGCCCGTTCCGGCGCCGCCGCGCAGGCCGCCGGATTCACGCCCGACGCGGTTGCCGCCGATGCGTCGACCGAGGCGTTCGTGCGGCTCGTCCGGGAGCATCTGCCGCAATGATTCCCCTTCGCATGCGCCGGCTGCGCCGTACCGCCGCGACGCGCGCGCTGGTGCGCGAGCACCACGTGCGCGCCGACGCGCTGGTCCAACCGCTCTTCGTCGCGGAGCGCGCGCAGGATTGCGGTCCGGTCGCTTCGATGCCGGGCATCGCGCGCTTGAGCCTCGCGGCGACGGTCGACGAAGCGCGCGCGCTGCACGCGCTCGGCATCGGCGCGGTACTGCTCTTCGGGATTCCCGCCCACAAAGACGCGCAAGCCGCGAGCGTGGCCGACCCGGAAGGCATCGTGCAGCGCGCGATTCGAGCGCTCAAGACGGAGCTTCCCGAGCTGACCGTCATGGCGGATCTCTGCGCCTGCGAGTACACCGATCACGGGCAGTGCGGGCTACTCGACGCACGTGGCGACGTCGACAACGATCGCACGGTCGATCTGCTCGTACGGACGGCGCTCACCTACGCGCGGGCCGGCGTCGACGTCGTGGCGCCCTCCGACATGATGGACGGCCGAGTCGGGGCGATCCGTGCCGCGCTCGATGCGGAAGGCTTTACGCAGGTCGCGATCCTGGCCTATAGCGCCAAGTACGCCTCGGCCTTCTACGGGCCGTTTCGCGAAGCGGCCGGATCGTCGGGGCCGGCGATCGATCGGCGCACCCATCAGATGGATCCGCCCAACCTGCGCGAGGCGATGCGCGAGATCGCGCTCGACGTCGCCGAAGGCGCCGACGCGGTCATGATCAAGCCCGGTCTTGCCTATCTCGACGTCGTGCGCGCCGCACGCGAGCGCTTCGATCTTCCGATCGCGGTCTACAACGTGAGCGGCGAGTACGCGATGCTGCACGCCGCCTTCGAGCGCGGCTGGCTGGAACGCGACCGCAGCATCGACGAGACGCTGACCGCCTTCGTGCGCGCCGGGGCCGACATCGTGATCACCTACTTCGCCAAGGATTGGGCGCAGCGGCATGACCGCTGATGCCGCCGTCGTCGTGCTGGCCGGCGGCGCGGCGCGGCGCTTTCCGGGCAAGCTCGAAGCGCGCATCGACGGCACGCCGATGCTGCTGCACACCTACGCGCGTCTGCGCGGGCGCTGGCCGGTCTGCGTGGTGGGGCGCAGCTCGTTTGCGCCCGCGATCGACGCCGCACTCGACTGTCCGCTGATCGTCGACCGCTGGCCCGCGCGCGGCCCGCTCGGCGGACTGCTCTCGGCCTGCGGCGTGCGGCGCGAGCCGCTGCTCTTCGGCATCGCGGCCGACATGCCGGGCGTCGACGCGGCGCTGCTCGCGGCGCTCTTCGAGGCGCGCGCCGACGCCGAAGCGATCGTGCCGGAATGCGACGGGCGCATGCATCCGCTGGCGGCGCTCTACCGGCGCAGCGCGGTCGTGCGCGAGGGCTTCGAGCTGCTGCGCGGTGCGGATCGCTCGATGCACGCGCTGCTGCGCCGCCTGCGCGTGCGCACAATTCCGTGCGAACCGCATCAGGTTCGCAACGTCAACTCACGCTACGATCTCGAGGTAAGCGCATGAAAAACGAACGCTCGATCTCGGCCTTCACGCGTGCGCGCGCGGTGATCGCGGGCGGCGTCAACTCGCCGGTGCGCGCCTTCAAGGCGGTCGGCGGCTCGCCGATTTTCTTCAAGAGCGGGTCGGGCGCGTACTTGCGCGACCTCAACGATCGCGAGTACTTGGATTTCGTGCTGTCGTGGGGTCCGCTGATCGTCGGTCACGCGCATCCGGCGGTGGTGAAGGCGATCGCGTCGGCCGCGCAGCGCGGCAGCTCGTTCGGCGCTCCCACCGAAGCCGAGAGCGAACTCGCCGAGATCATCGTCGGCATGATGCCGTCGATCGAACGCATCCGCTTCGTCTCCAGCGGTACCGAAGCGACGATGAGCGCGATTCGTCTGGCGCGCGGGTTCACGCGCCGGCCCAAGATCGTGAAGTTTGCCGGCTGCTATCACGGCCACGCGGATCCGTTCTTGATCGCGGCCGGATCGGGCGCGCTCACGGCCGGCGTGCCGAGTTCACCCGGCGTCACCGAGGGAACCGCGCGCGATACGGTGGTCGTGCCGTTTAACGACGCCGACGCCGTCGCACGAGCCTTCGACGCGCATCCCGACGCGATCGCAGCGGTCGTGGTCGAGCCGTACGCGGGCAACATGGGACTGGTGCCGCCGCGTCCCGGCTATCTGGCACAGCTGCGCGCGGCGTGCGACCGGCACGGCGCGTTGCTCGTCTTCGACGAGGCGATGACCGGCTTTCGGGTTGCCCGTGGCGGCGCGCAGGCGCTGGCCGACGTGCGCCCCGACCTCACGACCCTGGGCAAAGCGATCGGCGGCGGACTCCCGGTCGGCGCATTCGGCGGCCGCGCCGACGTGATGGCCTACCTGGCACCCGACGGCCCGGTCTATCAGGCCGGGACGCTCTCGGGTAATCCGCTGGCGATGGCGGCCGGAATCGCCACGCTCAAGCTGGTGCGCGACGACGCGACGCTCTACGAACGTCTGGGTGTGCTGACCCAACTGCTGACCGACGGCTTGGAAGCCGTCTTCGAGAAGCACGGCATCGCCCATCAGACGGCGCGCGCCGGATCGATGTTCGGCGTCTTTTTCGCCCCCGAACCGGTCCACGATCTGACCGGGGCGATGCGGGCCGATACCAAGCTCTTCGCCGCGTTCTTCCATGCCATGCTCGACCGCGGCATCTACCTGGCGCCCTCGCAGTTTGAGACCGGTTTCGTTTCGAGCGCGCACACTACCGCCGACATCGAGCGGACCCTGGCCGCCGCCGACGCCGCGCTCGCCGAAGCTCGGACCGTTGGCCCGCAGTCGAACCAACCGCCGTCGCCTCGCTAATCGTCGCTTCGCGCGCGAAGCTGCGTCAGCAGAAGCGCCGCGAAAAGCATAAGCGGAACGAAGCATAAGGCGGCAGCGACGCCGTTATACCAGTTCCCGGAGCGCTCGGCGAGTATTGCGTTCCCGACCAACCCGGCAGTGAGCGAGCCGAGCAGCCCGACCACTTGGAGGCGAGAGAACGCACCGACCCGCCGTGCGAGGGCTCGCTGCGCCGCGACGATCATAGGCGCAGGAAATACGCGAGCACACCGCTCACACCTGCGACGATCAGGCGGCTAGGAGCTCTTTTTTGCCCCCTCTGCATCGGTCTTTTCTACCCCGCTCGGGCAATACAACTCCGTCACGACCGCGGGCTGCGATGAATCCGGTTGCCGGGGCAGGCTGCCCGGGCTAGCATCGGGGGATGGAGCCGGCTTGCCCGTGAAGGGGCGCTAGGATGCCGCTGGTCTGCATCGGACTCTCCCATCACACGGCGCCGGTCGACGTCCGCGAGCACCACGCATTCCCACCCGAGCGGATGCGCGAAGCGTTGGTCGCGCTGCGCGACTACGCGGCCGTCCACGAAGCGGTCATGCTGCAGACCTGCGGACGGCTCGAAATCTACGCTGCGCTCGAAGAGTACGAGAGCGGCGTCACGCAGCTCAAGCGCTTTCTGAGCAGCTTCCGCCACGGCGCGGTCGATTACGATATCGAGTCGTATCTCTACACGCGCTTGGGCGAAGCGGCGGTCGCGCACCTCTTCAAAGTCGCGACCGGGTTGGATTCGATGCTGCTGGGCGAAGCCGAGATCCTCGGCCAAGTGAAAGACGCCTACGTGCAGGCCCAGCATGCGAAGTCGATCGGAAAGACGCTCCACCGGCTCTTCCGCGATGCGATCGCAGCCGGCAAAGCGGCGCGCGCGCAGACGCGCATCGGCGGTGAGTCGGCCTCGATCGCCACCGCTGCGGTCGATGCCGCGATCGAGCGCCTGGGCTCGCTGCACGACGCGTCGGTGGTGGTGGTCGGCGCCGGAAAGATGGGCCAAGCCGACGCGCGCAGTCTGCGCCGTGCCGGCGCCAAGCGCCTGATCGTCACCAGCCGCACCCACGCGCGCGCGCGCGCGCTGATCGACGAGACCGGCTTCGGCGAAGCGGTCGAGCTGCCCGGCCTCACCGAAGCGCTGACCGTCGGCGACGTGGTCATCACCTCGACGGGCGCGACGCAGTTCGTCGTCACCGCCGAGCGGATGCGCGAGGTCATGCGGGCTCGCGCCGACCGTCCGCTGCTGATCGTCGACATCGCGGTTCCACGCGACGTCGATCCGACCGTCGCGAGCTTGCCGCACGTGAGCCTGGTCGACATCGACGGGCTGCGCGGCGCGGTCGAGCGCAAAATTGCCGTGCGACGCGAAGCGATTCCCGACGTCGAAGAGATCATCGCGGAATACGTGGCGCGCTTCCAACAGTGGTATCGCGTGCGCGTCGCGGTTCCGGCAATTGCATCGTTGACGCGGCGCGCCGAAGAGATGCGCCTGGCCGAACTCGAGCGGTTGTACGCGCGCTGCCCGGATTTAACGGAACGCGAACGCATGCTGGTCGACGGAATGTCGATGACGATCGTCTCGAAGCTGCTCCACTCGGTGATCGTCAAGCTCCGCGCCAAAGCCGAGAACAATCACCTGGAAGCGCTCTCGGATGCGCGCGTGCTCGACGAACTCTTCGAGCTGAATCTCGCCGATCATATCGCGGCCGCAATCGCCGAGCCGCCGTCGGCTCATGTCCTCCCCTAAGCGGCAAGGTCGCGTGGCATTGGTCGGTGCGGGCCCGGGCGATCCGGGGTTGCTGACCGTGCGCGCCGCCGAGCTGCTGCGGCGCGCCGACGTGCTGCTCTACGACGCGCTGGCCGCCGACGCCGTCGTGGCGCTCGCGCCGGAACGCTGCGAGCGCGTCTACGTCGGCAAGCGCGGCGGGAATCATGCGATGGCACAAGCCGAGATCGAAGCGCTGACGATCGCGCACGCGCGCGCCGGCAAGCTGGTGGTGCGTCTGAAAGGTGGCGATCCGTTCGTCTTCGGACGCGGCGGCGAGGAGGCGCAGACACTGCGCGCGGCCGGCATCGCCTTCGACGTGGTACCGGGCATCAGCTCGGCGATCGCCGCACCCGCATACGCCGGAATTCCGGTGACGCATCGCGCCTACGCGCCGGCTTTCACGGTTGCGACCGGACACGAAGACCCGACCAAGCCGGCCTCGACGCTCGACTTCGCCGCGCTGGCCGGCGCCAACAAGACGCTGGTACTGCTGATGGCGATCGGCCAACTGCGCGCGATCGCGCAACGCTTGATCGAACACGGCCTCGACCCGGCGACGCCGGCCGCCGTGATTCAAGACGGCACGCGTGCAACGCAGCGCACCGTCACCGCGTCGCTCGCATCGCTCGCCGACGCGGTCGAGCGGGCCGGCATCACCGCACCGGCCGTCACCGTGATCGGCGACGTGGTACGGCTGCGCGACGAGATCGCGTGGTTCGATCGGTGGCCGCTCTTCGGCAAGCGCGTGCTGGTGACGCGGCCGCGCGCGCAGGCAGCGGTCTTCGCCGACGCACTCGCGGCGCGCGGCGCCGAGGGTGTGGTCGCACCGACGATTCGCATCGGACCGCCCGAGGATCCGCGCCCGGCCGAGCGCGCGATCGACGATCTCGCCAGCTTCGACTGGCTGACGTTCACCTCGCAAAACGGCGTCGACGCCTTCTTCGACCGGCTGGCGGCACTCGACGCCGACGCGCGCTACCTCGGGAAGATCAAGCTTGCCGCGATCGGCAGCGCGACCGCCGCGCGTCTGCGCGCCTACGGGCTGCGCGCCGATCTGGTTCCCGACGCGTTCGTCGGCGAAGCGTTGGCACGCGCGTTGATCGAACGCGCCGGCGCGCGCGCACGCGTGCTGATCTTCCGCGCGGCCGAGGCGCGCGACGTGCTTCCCGAGATGTTGTCCGACGCCGGCCTGCGCCCGAGCGTGGTGGCCGCCTATCGCACGTACACCGTCGACGACCCGCAGTTTTCGGAAAAGGTGCGCGGCTGCGACACCGTGACGTTTACGAGCGCGAGCACCGTTCGCGGATTCGCCGAACTGCTCGGCGGCGACGACGCCGCGGCAGCGGCCGTGCGTGGGAAGTCCGTCGCGTGCATCGGTCCGATCGCCGCCGACGCCGCCCGCGAGCACGGCCTGCCGGTCGACGTCGTCGCCGACCGTTACACCGTCGACGGCCTGCTCGACGCGCTGGAAGCGCACGCCGCCGCGCCATGAACTGGCTGCTGGGCGCGCTGCTGGCGAGCCTGGTCGCGTGGCTGGCGTGGCAGCAGGGAACGCTACGCCGATCGGGGGCGCTGGCCGCGTTCGTGGTCGGAACCGCAACCTTCGGCAGCCTCGGCTGGCGCGGCGCGCTGGTGCTCTTCGCCTTCTTTCTTCCGTCGGTACTGCTCTCGCGGCTCGGCCGCACGCGTAAGCGTGCGTTGCGCGACATCGGAAAGAGCGGCGCGCGCGACGGCTGGCAGGTGCTCGCCAACGGCGCGATCGCGGCCGGCGCCGCGCTGCTGAGCCTACGCTTTGGTGCACCGCTCGCCGCGGCGTTCGCGGGGAGCTTCGCCGCCGCGGCGGCCGACACGTGGGGCACCGAGATCGGCACGCTGGCGCCGGGGCGGCCGCGCTCGATCCTGACGCTCCGGCCGATGGCGACCGGGCTCTCGGGCGGCATCAGCGCGCTCGGGACGCTGGCCGCGATTGGCGGCGCGCTGGTCGTCGCGGCGTGCGCGGCGTGGTGCGGTCTGGCGCCGCTGGGTGCGGTCCTGGCGGCCGGAATCGGCGGCGCGGCGGTCGACTCGATCGCCGGCGCGGGCGTGCAGGCGCTGCGTCACTGCAACGCCTGCGATGTCGACTGCGAGACTGATCCGCACCACTGCGGCAACCCGACCGTGTTGCGACGGGGCTTTGCCTGGCTCGGCAACGACGCCGTCAACTTCGCCTGCACGCTGGCCGGCGCGCTGATCGCCGCGCTACTCGTCGCCTAGCTGCGCGCCCCACGCATCCCAACCGGCCGCGCGTTCGCGCGCGAACAGCTCGATGCGCGGTCGTTCGCCGCATAGCTGCTCGATGCGCTCGCGAAAGATCGCCGGCTTGTGACTGTGGCCGCGACGCGCGTGCAGCACTACCTGGCCCTGCGCCAGATCGCGCAGCGGAAACGGCCGTCCGGTCGGCATCGTGGTCGCCGCCAACAGCAGTTCGGTGGTCGGCTTGGTGAACGTCGGCGGAACGCCTTGACCGCAGATGATCGCGCCGCGCGCGTTGGTTTTCACCCACACGTAGGCCACGCCGCGATAGTACAGCCCCCAGCGCGCCAGCAGCTCGATGGCGAAATCCAGCCGCGGGCAGGTCGCCCACAGGAAGAGCGCGGCGCGCTTGGCCATCAGCGCTCGCACCGGCAGCGCCGCCAGTTCGTCCTGCGTCATCAGCGGATAGTGCTTGGCGGCCGCCGCGTCTTTGAGTTGGCTGCCGTAGTACGACCACGGCGGATCGGCGTACACGATTTCGTACGCGCCGGCCGGTAACGGCGGCAGCACCGCGTGCGGCGCGGCCGCCCGGCGACGCGACAACCGCGCCAGGTGCGCGCGATTCTTGGGCGAGTGCGTGCGACTCACGGGGTCGGGCGTGCGCTCACTTCGGGCCGTAGGTCTCTTCGAGGTACGCGATGATCGCGTCGTCGTCGTCGGCGATCTTCACGTCGCCATCGATCATCGAAGGAATTCCGGTGGTACCGAAGAGCTCTTTGACGATCGTGCGCCGCGCGTGATCCGGCGGCACGTTGACGGTCCGGTACGCGATCAACAAGTCGGTCAACTTGGATCGGACGCGCGCGCAGTAGGGGCACCACTCGGCCTCGTAGAGGACGATGTTCGAATCGATCATGCGGATGAGTGCGACCGGCCGGGCGAGGGTGCCTGCCGTCACAAACGGGGGCGGCGGCGCGCTGCTACGAAGGAACGCTTCGGAGGCGAGGAATGCTCAGTTCGACCGAGTCGGACCGGCGCATCGGCCCGGCAACCGCCGGTTCGATCGCTCTGCACGTCCTGCTCGCCTTGAGCGTGCCGGCGCTGGCCTTCACGGCAACCTCCTCGACGCCGGTCGAAACCATCGCGTTCCAGCGCATCCCGCTGATCACGATCGAGACGCGCCCGATTCTGCGCCGGGTGGAACGCCGTGCCACGGCGCCGCACTATCGCGCCAAACCGGTCGTCATCCCGGCGCCGCGACGGCCCGAACTGACCGCCCCGCACGCACCGCGGACGCTTCCGCGCCCGGCGGTCGCCGCGCACCCCCCGGCCGCGCCGAACGTGGCACCGGCCGCCGCGATGGGCAGCGGCACGGCGGCAGCCGGCGCCGCCGATCCGGCCACGACGGCGAGCCCGGCGCCGCGCCAAGTGCCCAGCACCGGTCACGTGGTCGGCGGCTACCTGCCCTTCGGCGCCACCCAGCCCGACCCGGTGCTCGATCCAGCCGTGCACCAGGCGCTGCTCGCGCTCGGCGTGCACACCACGTTGACGGTGGTGGTCGGCGACGACGGCAAGACGCGGTCGGTGAGTTTCGATCCGCTGCCCGATGCGCAGACGCAAGCGCGCATTCGCGCGCTACTGGCCGATGCCAACTGGGATCCGGCAGTCTGCGGCGGCGGGATCGCCTGCCGCGGCAGCACCACGATCCGGCTCTGACCCGGCGCGCCGGCCGCGCGCATCGCGCCGCCGCGGCGCGCGTGCGCTAAAGAATCGACTTCCCGAGCGCCGAGCAGATCAGCCCGACGGCCAGCGCCGCAGTTTGATTGCGGTTGTCGAGAATCGGATTGATCTCGACCATCTCGATCGATCCGAGCGCGCCACTATCGTGCAGCATCTCCATGACGAGGTGCGCCTCGCGATAGCTCAAGCCACCCTTGACCGGCGTGCCGGTTCCAGGCGCCTCGCTCGGATCGATACCGTCCATATCGAACGACACGTGCAGCGGCCGGCCGTCGGGGCTGGCGATCGCACGCGCGCGTTCCATCACCTGCACCATCCCGAGCTTGTCGACGTCGCTCATCGAAAATGCCGTCACGCCCCACGACCGCAGCATCGCCTTCTCGCCCTCGTCGACGTCGCGCAGGCCGATCTGCACGGTGCGCGCGGGATCGGCCGCGCCGCTCTCGAGCGCGAACCAGAGCGGCATGCCGTGCACGTTTCCGCTGTGCGAGGTCTGCGGGCTGTTGATGTCGGCGTGCGCGTCGATCCACACCAGGCCGGCCGGCGCGCCGCGGGCGCGCTTCAACCCGGCCAGCGTGCCCATCGCGATCGAGTGATCGCCGCCCAGCACGATCGGCAACCCGCCGGCGCGCACCGACGCCTCGACCACGTCGGCCAGGCGCGCGCAGACGTCTTGAATCACGTCGAGAAACTTGGCGTGCTCGTCGGCGGCATCGGCCGACTCGCGAATCGGCACCGGCAAGTTGCCGTGATCGACGATCTGGGCGATGTGCAGGCGATGGAGTTGCTGATGCAGCCGTGCGTAGCGCACCGCCGACGGCCCCATGTCGACGCCGCGCCGGCTGGCACCGAGATCCATCGGAACGCCGACGACGTCGACGCGTTCGACGTGGGTACGGACGTTCACGGCTGCCGAGCCTTCCACGGCCGGCTTGCGCGAGCGCGCATCACACGCGGCGCGCACGCTCGGCGGCGTGCGAGGGCAGCACGGCCTTCACCCCGGCCGTGAAGAGATTGGTGATCGCGTTGCTCGGTCCGCGCAGCCAGCGCCAACCCTCCAGATACCCGTCGTCGAAGTCCATGATTGCGAGAAACAGGCGGTGGCGGTGCGGGATTTCGCGCCGGCTCCAAGCGCGCGCTCGCTCGAGCGCCGCCGGATCGCGCTGCTCGATGGCGCGCAACACCGCATCGTCGTCGGGCGCGTCGCGCACGATCTCGGCAAAGGCGCGATGGCTGAGGCCCAGTTGGCGCAGCAGTCCGGCATCCATCGGGCTCTGGCCGAAGAGATAGCCGCCCAGCGACCCGGCCAACGCCGCGCGGGCCTTGTCGATCAGCCGCGGTAACCACGCGATCTCGCCGAGCGTCGCGCTCCAGCGGCGCGGCGGCTGCGTGCGGAGATCTTTGGCTTGCATGCTGGCGCGCTTCGCCGACGGGCGCGCTCCGCCTTCAGCGCGCGGAAGGAAGGCCGGCCGCCGACGGGAACGCCCAGCCCATGCTACGACGCGGGCCGATCGTCGCCGCATGCGCTCTGTTCATCCTTGCGTGTACGGCTTCCGCGCGCGCCTACATGCCGCCCGTCCTCGCGCAGTTGAACGCGCAGGTGCGCCGCCTTAGTGAGTCGTTTCCGGCGCCGAGCGCGCTCGACGTGATGGATCTCAGCACCGGCTATCAGGTCGGCTTCAACGCCAACGCCAGCATGCCGGCGGCATCGACCATCAAGGTGCCGGTGATGGTGACCGTCTTCGAACAGCTGGCGCGCGGCCGCTTCGATTTGGATCGCCGGATGACGCTGCTCGAAAGCGACAAGGATTGGGGCTCGGGCGATCTCTGCGACCAACCCGACGGCACCACCTATACGGTTGCGACGCTGCTCGAAAAGATGATCGACATCAGCGACAACACCGCCGCGAACATGTTGATCCGGCTGGTCGGACTGCAGGCCATCAATCGTTCGATGCGCGCGCTCGGACTGCACCACACGCGACTGACCGACGACGTGCGCACGGCCAGTTGGGCGATCCGGCAGCAGTTGCGCACCTCGCCGGCCGACCTGGTACGTCTGCTGGCGCTGATGGCGCAGCACCGCCTGGTCGACGCGTGGTCCTCGAACGAGATGATCCACATCCTGGAAGGCGACGAGTACAACACGCTGCTGCCCGAACCGCTTCCCGACGACGTCGCGATCGCGCACAAGACCGGATCGCTCTTCGACACGCTCGACGACGCCGGGATCGTCTACGAACCGGATGCGCCCTACGTGATCGCGGTGATGACCACCGGGCTGCCGTCGCTGCCGGCCGGGCGCACCTTCATCCGAACGCTCTCGCTGCTCGCCTACCGCGAAGAAGCGCGCTTGGCGCGGTGGCGCACCGCCAACGGCATCGCGCCGCTGGATTTCGGCATCGGCCCGACCTCGCCCGACGTGCGCTACTGGAGCAGCGGGCTCGAGGAGCCCGTCACCGGCGGTTAGCGCGCCGCCAGCGGCGTGGCGCGCGTGAGCCAGGCGGCGTAGCGCGGTTCTTTGCCGCTCACGACGCGCGCGTACGCATCGCGCAACTGCGCCGTCACCGGGCCGATCGTTCCGTCGCCGACCGCGCGACGATCGACCGAGCCGACCGCCAGCACGCCGGCGGCGGTTCCGGTAAAGAAGATCTCGTCAGCCGAGTAGAGCTCGCCGCGATCGATCGAGCGCTCCACCACCTCCAAACCGAACTCGTCGCGCGCCAAGTCCATGATCGCGCGACGCGTGCAGCCCTCCAGAACGTTCTGCGAGGGATCGGGCGTGTAGAGCACGCCGCGGCGCACCAGGAAGATGTTTTCGGCCGAGCCTTCGGCGACGTGCCCGTCGTGCGAGAGCAGGATCGCCTCGTCGTAGCCGTTGGCGTGCGCTTCGCTCTTGGCCAGCGCCGAGTTGACGTAGAGGCCGGTGATCTTGGCGCGCGGCGGCGCCATCGTATCGTCGGCGCGCCGCCACGAACTGACGCAGACGTCGAGCGCGCGGCTGGCGTCGAGATAGGCGTGGTGCGGCACCGGCACGATGGCGAAGGCATCGGGCACGTTGTGGAGGCGCACGCCAACGTCTTCGGCGGCCTTGTAGACGAACGGGCGGATGTAGATGTCGCACTCGAAGCGGTTGCGCGCGCACAGCTCCAGCGTGATCGCCATCAGGCGATCGACGTCGTGCGGCAGCGTCATGGTCAGGATCTTGGCGGAGATCGCCAGACGTTCGTAGTGCTCGCGCAGGAGCACCAGCAGCAACTCGCGCTGCTCGGGTGCCCAGTAGCCGCGAATGCCTTCAAAGCATCCGGTGCCGTACTGCAATCCGTGCGTCAGCAGGCCGACCTTGGCCTCGTCGTAGCGGCGGAACTCGCCGTTCGCGTAGACGATCGTCGACGAAAGATCCATCGAGCTTCTCCTTGTGACCTCGGGGGCGTTCGCACGACCGCGCGCGCGTCCTTTCGCCGTCGGGCCAATGCATGCCACGGCAGGCTTCGACGTTCGGTGAGCCCAAGGAACCTGCGATGAACGGCTGGATTCTGGCGACGACGACGTTCTTTGCCTCGGGGGTCGAGTTCGTCGAGGCCGCAACGATCGTGCTGGCCGTCGGCACCGCCGTGGCGTGGCGCACGGCGATCGCCGGCACGCTGGCCGCGGTCGCGGCGCTGACGGTGTTGGTCGGCCTGGGTGGTCCGCTGCTCGCCAATGCCGGATCGCTGCGCACGATCCAGCTCATCGTCGGCCCATTCTTGATCCTCTTCGGCATCGGCTGGCTGCGCAAAGCCGCCTGGCGGTTTGCCGGGTTGAAGCCCCAGCGCGACGAGCAAGCGGCCTTCGCGCGCGAACTCGGACGCTTACGCGATCCCAAGGAGGCCGGTCGCGGTTTTGCGGTCGCCTTTCAAGGCGTCTTCGTGGAAGGGCTGGAGGTCGCCGTGATCGTGGTGACCTTCGCCGCCTCGCGGCCGGGCGAACTCGCCTGGTCGATCGGCGGGGCGGTCGTCGCGCTGCTCGCGGTCGCGATCGCCGCGTTTGCGCTGCGCGCGCCGTTCGCCCGCGTTCCCGAAAACGCGCTCAAGGCGCTGGTCGGCGTGATGCTCTTTGCGCTGGGCACGTTCTGGACCGGCGAAGGGTTGGATCTGCGCTGGTGGGCCGGCGACGCGACGCTGTTCGTCCTCGCGATCGGCATCGCGTTGCTGGCCGCCGCGACCAGCGTTGCGCTGCGCGCTCGGCGGGCCGGCGCATGAAGGTCGTGCACGAAGTCTACGACTTCATCACCGGCGGCTCGCTGGTGACGCCGATCGGGCTGATCGTGGCGATCCTGTGCGCGCGCTTCGGGCCGGCCGTCTTTTTGGCGGTCGTGCTCGCGACGTTCGTGGCGAGCACGCTCGAACGCGTCGCCTAAGCGACGCGGCGCCGGTCAGTCCGGCGCGAGGATGCGCTCGGCGCCGGCGTAGACGTTGGCGCGCCCGTCGCGCACGAACCCGACCAGCGTCACGTTGAACTCGCGCGCCAGATCGACGGCCAAGCTACTCGGGGCCGAGACCGACGCGACGATCGGAATGCCCGCCATGATGCTTTTCTGCACGATCTCGTAGCTGGCGCGGCCGCTCACCATCAGCACCGCGGCGCTCAGGGGAATGCGCCCGTCGATCAGCGCCCAGCCGACGACTTTGTCGACGGCGTTGTGCCGGCCGACGTCCTCGCGCGTGACCAACGGTGTGCCGTCGCACGCGAACAGCGTGGCGGCGTGCAGACCGCCGGTCGAGGCGAAGACCTTCTGCGCGGCGCGCATCGCCGCGGGAAAATCGTAGAGCTGCGCGGCAGCCATGCGCGTTGCAGCGCGTAGCGGTTGCGCGCCCAAGTCGCGCAGCGCCTGAAGTTGGGCGCGCCCGCAGACGCCGCACGAACTTCCGACGGTGAAGTGGCGCTCGAAGTGCTGCAGGTCGGGGAGACGGGGTGCCGCCAGCGCGACGTTGACGATGTTGTACCGCTGCTCGGCATCGATCGCCGGATCGATGCAGTACGAGATCTCGGCGATCGCCGCGCGCGCGCGCACGATCCCCTCGCCGAAGACGAATCCGGCCGCGAGCTCGAAATCGTTGCCGGGCGTGCGCATCGTGATCGCGAGCGTCGCCGCGGCGCCGCCGGCCAGCAGGCGCAGTTCGAGCGGTTCCTCGCCGGCAACGTCGTCGAAGGCCCAGGTACGGGTCGCGCCGTCGAGCTTGAGCACGCGCGTCTCGGCCGTGCGTCCCGGCCGAGCGGCGCGCTCATCCATCGTCGCGGTGTTGCACGTAGACCGTTCCGAAGCGTCCCTTGACGCACAGGTTGCCGTGCGTTACCCCGGA
>DAIDGS010000011.1 GCA_027459845.1 Vulcanimicrobiota bacterium
AGCCAGCCGATCCAGGTGTTGTAGATCATCGGCACCAGGAAGAGCGTCAATATCAGCGAGCTGATCAGACCGCCGATGATCACCGTTCCCATCGCTTGGCGCCATTCACCGCCCTCGGCAAACCCCAGCGAGAGCGGCAGCATACCGAAGACCATCGCGCACGTGGTCATGAGAATCGGGCGAAAACGGGTGGTCGCAGCCTGCAACACCGCGTCGCGAACGCGCATTCCGCGACGGCACAGCGTATTCGAGTAATCGACCAACAGAATTCCGTTCTTGGCCACCAACCCGAAGAGCATGATGATCCCGATCATCGAGATGATGTTCAGCGATTGGCCCGCCGGCTGACCGATAACGTTGTCGAACCATGCCATGAAGGCCAGCGCGACCAGCGCGCCGATGATCGCCAACGGCACCGAGAACATCACGATCAACGGCTCTAGGAACGATCCATACAAGACCACCATTAACATGTACACGAGCATGAAGGACGTTAGCAACGCCAGCAGCATGTTGTCCATCGTCTCGATCATGTACTCGGTGTCGCCCTGCGCCGTCAGATGAACGCCTTCGGGAAGGAAGCCCGGTTGGTGTAACTTGCGCTCCAGCGGACTCGTCACCGCGCCGAGCGAGTACCCCGGCAGCAGCGCGCCGTATACGTCGACCACGTCGGCACGGTTGAGCCGTTTGATTTGCGTCGGTGCGGTCGTCCACTGAAAGTCGGCAACGTCGCCGAGCGGCACCAACGTACCGTCCTGCGCGCGTACCCGGATACGCTTGAGCTGGTCGATCGAGCTACGATCCGCTTTGGGGAACTGCACGCGCACGTCCACCAAGCCGGTCGAGGTTCGGACCCGCGTCGCGACGCCGCCCGCAATCGCGAGGCGCGCCGCTTCGGCGGCATTGCCCGGGGCCACGCCCAACACGGCCGCTTTGGAGGCGCTGATGTTGACGTTCAGGCGCGGCGCCGCGACTTCGGCGCTGGTCTGCACGTTGACGCTGCCCGGCGTTGCGCGCAAGAACCGCGCGACCTTCTCGGCAGCCGGACCGATTTCGTTGTCGGGGCCGGAGAGCGAGTAGAAGATCGGCGTTCCCGAGCCGCCCCCGTTGTCGCCGGCAACTTGAAAGACGCCGCCCGGCGCGAGATAGGCAAGCTTGCGAATTTGCGCGATGAAGCGGTTGGTTTGCTTGCGCAGGTTCGGTTCGGTCTCCGCGGTCAGCTCGGCATAGTTGCCGCCCGACAGATTTCCCCAACCCTCAGGCTTGCGGCCGACCGTCGAACTGACCGACTTGAGGCCCTTGATGTTCATGATCGCCGTCTCGAGCGCGTCGACGTACCCTTGCGTGGTACCGATCGGCGTGCCGGGCGGGTAGGTGAGCGTCATATTGATCGCGCCGGTCTGCACCTGCGGCACGAAATCGAAGTTGATGCCGCCCAACGGCGCCAACAGCAGCCCGACCGCGACCGGAAGGGCGAAGGTAGCGAGCGTCACGCCGCGCCCGCGGCCGAGCGAAACAAACCACCAGCCGAACGCGCGAGCCAGATTGCCCGGAACCGCCGCGATCCAGGCGGTCGCGCGCGCGACTCCGTTCGCCCTCGGGCCGATCCGGGCGAAGGAGAGCCGCTCCCTTGGGACGACGCGGCGTAGGAGCGCACCGAGGGCGTGCGCGAGGGCGGCACCGATCAGAATCAGCACGTCCAATGCGATCGTCGCCTTCCCGCCACCGGCGACCAGACTCAGTGCGTTGAATACCAGCGTCATGCAGACGAAGACCACGAATAGTCCGTGATCCAAGCCCCAGGGCAGGATTTTGCTGCGGTACAGCTCGAGCATCCGATCGTAGCGCTGCACCAGCGTATTGAGCAAAAGCACCGCGACGATCATCATCGGCACGATGAAGTTGAGGTCTTGCGAAAAGTCGGCAATCGACCCGATACCGGTCAGCTTGGCGATCGCGCTGCCGATCGGCGCCCAGGGGAAAAAGTACGCCAGCACCGCCGCACCGAGTAGCGCGAGATCGACCTTGCGCGAGTTGAGGGCGGCCATCCACTTGGGCGGCGCCATCGAACGCTGGAGCACGCTCCACTTGGCAGCCAGCAACGGCGTCAGCGTAAACGAGACGAGCAGCGAGAACAACGTTGCGACCACGATGACGGCACCGAACTCTTTGAGGTACATTCCCACGAGCCCGGGCAAAAAGGCGATCGGAAGGAACACCACCACGTCGACCATGGTGATGGCGATCGCGGCCGAGCCGATCTCGCTGCGCCCGTTGATCGCGGCATCGATCGGATTCTCGCCCATGTCGCGATGTCGCGTGATGTTCTCCAACACCACGATCGAGTCGTCGACCAATATTCCTATGATTAGCGAGAGCCCCATGAGCGACATGCTGTCGAGATGGAACCCGAACCAGTTCATCACGATGAACGTCGAGAGAATGGAGGTCGGGATCGCGACCATCACGACCACCGCATTGCGCCAAGCGTGCAGGAAGAGCATCATCACGATCATCGTGAGGATCACGCCCTCGATCAGCGACTGCCAGACTCCGTTGAGCGACTGCTGCGTGTAGTCTGCCGGGGCATCGACTTCGGTAAACGTGAGGTCGGGAAACTGAGCCTCGATCTTTTTCAGGTCGGCTCGCGCAACGGCGGTCGTCTTGATCTCGTCGGCGTTGATGTCGCGAGAGATGCTGATCGAGACGCGCGGCCGGCCATTGTAGTGCGAAAACGTCCGCTGCTCGACGTGGCTATCGGAGGCGCGCGCGACGTCGCCGATCTTAAGATTCTTATCCGAACTTCCGGGAACCGGCAGCGGGATCCCCAGTAGGTCGCTCGCGTGGTCGATCTGCGCGTGAACCGCGACCGTCGTCTCTTTGGTCGGTTGTTCGAGTATGCCGCCCGGCAGGTCGGCATTGTTGGCCGCGACTGCATTGAAGACGTCCAGCAGGGTGGCGTTGGTGCCGTACAACCGTCCGGGCAGCGGTTCGACGTGAAACTCGCGGTCGGTCGTCCCCTCGACGTCGACGCTCTGCACGTTGGGGATCGCCTTGATCAACGGCTCGACGCGATAGTTCACGACGTCGGCGAGTTGGGTCGGCGAGAGCGTCTTGGAACTCACCGCCAGATCGAGCAACGGCTCGCTGGCCCCGTTTTTGAAGACCGAGGGTGGGTCGAGGTCGGCCGGCATGTAGACCCGCGCCGCGTCGACCGCGCTCTGCACGTTGATCGCCGCGATGTTGAGGTCGGTGCCGAGTTTGAACTGCACGACGACCGTTCCCGAGCCTTCCTGCGTCGAGGAGTTCAACTGATCGAGGTTGTCGATGTTAGCGAGCTGATCTTCGATCGGCTTGATGATCAGCCGCGCCATCGCCTGGGGCGACGCCCCCGGATAGTTGGCCTCGACGATGACGATTGGGAAGGTGGTGCCCGGCGGGTTGTTGCTGCGACCCAGCTTTCCATACGAAATCAGTCCGAAGATCGCGAGCGCGATAAAGACCATCGCCGTGATCACGGGACGACTGATAGCAAAGCGGGTTAACGACACGGTGCGAACTCCATCGACGGGCCTGTTTCCCTAGCCTACGACCTGGGCCGGCAGACTGTTTCGTGTGCCGCCCGTGCGGCACTCGGCCGGCCCGGCACGGAGCTAGCTTCAGGCTAACACGCGCCACGGCCCGTTCGCCTCAAAATTTGCCCAAAAGATCGAACTGCCGCTCCGCGCTGCGCGCTACGCTGCGGGGGCAACCTCGTGCTGGGCACGGCGTGGAACTCTTGCGCAAGACTGGACTCGAACCAGCACGAGGTTGCCCCCGCTAGCCCCTCAAGCTAGTGCGTCTACCAATTCCGCCACTTGCGCGCGAGGGTCGAAGCGTAGTCTAGCCGCTAACGGCTGTTCGGGTCAAGCGCATCGCGCAGGCCGTCGCCCATATAGTTGATGGCCAGAACGGTCACCAGGATCGCGAGGCCGGGGAAGACGGCCGCCCACCACGCGGTCTCCAGATTCGCCTGAGCGTTGGCCAGCATGTTTCCCCACGACGCCGTCGGCGGCTGAATCCCGAAGCCGAGAAACGAGAGCGTTGATTCGAGCACGATGACGTTGGCGACGTCGAGCGTAGCCTGGACGACGATCGGCGCGACTGCGTTGGGTAGGAGGTGGCGAAAGATGATCCGGGCGTCGCTGTTGCCGAGCGCGCGGGCCGCTTCGGCGAACTCCCGTTCGCGCAGGCTCAAAAAGGATGCCCGTACGAGCCGCGCCACGCTCGGCCATGAGAGCGCGCCGATGATCAGCACGATGACGCCGAAGTTGAGTGCGGCTTTCGATGAGTTGGCCGCTACGATCGCCGTCAGCACCAGCAGGAGCGGCAGCAGCGGGATCGAGAGAAATACGTCGGTAAGGCGCATCAAGACGAAGTCGATCCAGCCGCCATAGTAGCCCGAGATCGCGCCGATGATCGTGCCGATGATCACCTCCATCAGCACCGCCGAAACGCCGACCGTTAGCGAAATGCGCGCCCCGAAGAGCAGCCGCGAGAGCAGATCGCGCCCGATCTCGTCGCTACCCAGCAGGTGGTGGGCGCACTGCGCGGAGTTTTGAAAGCACGGCGGCAGCGGGTTTCCTTGCCACGCCGGGTCGATCGCGTTGGGGTCGAACGGCGAAAGCTGCTTGGCGAAGATCGCGGCCAGCACCATGAGGGCCAGAACCACGAAGCCGGCCATCGCGAGCTTATGCCGGCGCAACCGCGTCCAGAAGGTAACGCGACTAAAGACGATGTCGTCGGCCGGCTCGGCCGGAGGGGTTACCGGATACGTCGTTGCCATCTCGGTTACCGCCTAATCGTACTTCACGCGCGGATCGAGGTATGCGTAGAGCACGCCCGCCAGCAAGTTGGAAAACACCACCAAAAAAGCCACCAGCAGTAGGTAGCCCATCAGCAACGCAATATCGCTCTGCTCGAGCGCGTTGATAAAGAGTCGCCCCATTCCAGGCCATGCAAAAATCGTTTCGGTAACGATCGCACCGGCAATCAGCCCGGGCGCCGAAAGCGCGATCACGGTGACCACCGGGATGAGCGCGTTCTTCAGCCCGTGCTTGAAAAGGATCGCGCGAAACGTTAAACCCTTGGCGGCGGCCGTTCGCATGTAGTCGGTTCCGAGCACTTCGAGCAACGACGAACGCATGAATCGGCTATAGAGCGCCACCGAAAGCAGCGAGAGCACGACTGTCGGTAAGATCAAGTGCACCAGCCGATCTCCTAGATTGAAGACGCCGCTATTGCTCCCGATACCGGCTGAGGGAAGCTGAATTTCGTAGCCGAAAGGCAACGGTATCCCGTGCACGGCGAAGAGCAGTTGCATCATGAGCGCAAACCAGAATACCGGCATCGACTGCCCGAAAAATGCAACCGTCGTAATGAAGTAGTCGAGAAACGTGTAGCGGTAAACCGCCGAGACGATTCCGGCCGCAACGCCCAGCACGATCGAAACGAACAGCGCGCTTCCCATGAGCTCGAGGGTCGCCCCCAGCCGATCGAGTAACGCGTTGACGACCGGCTCGGAGTTGCTGGTCGAGTACCCCCAGTCGCCCCGCACGACATGACCGAGCCAGACGAAATAGCGAAACCAAATCGGCTTGTCGAGGCCGAGGTTGTGCTTGAGGCGCGCGATGTCGGCGGGCGTGATGTGCGGGTTCTGCAGATAGGGGGCCAGCGGCCCACCCGGGGCATTGTTCAGAATGACGAACAGGATGACCGAGATCAGCAGAAGCAGCGGGATCGCTTGGAGCGTCCTGCGCACGACGTAGTTGAACAGTGGGCGTCCTCCACCGGGACCTAGGGCCGAAGTCGGGCTAGTTAGGCGCGGGCGGCGCTATGCCTTCCGGCCGCGCAACCCGAGCAGTTCGCGCGCTTGCTCGGGTGTCGCAACCGGGCGGCCGAACTCTTGTGCGATCCGCGCAACCCGCGCGACCAACTCCTCGTTGCGCGCGAGCCGGCCCTTTGCATAGTAAAGGTTGTCTTCCAAGCCGACGCGCACGTGTCCGCCCATCGCGATCGCCACCATCGCCATCGCCAGTTGCTGGCGGCCGATCCCGGCAACCGACCAGGTACATCCCTGCGGAAGGTCGTCGACCAACTCGCAAAGATTCTGGGCGGTCGCCTCTAAGCCACCCGGTACGCCCAGCACGAAGTCGACGTGCTGCGGAAGATCGAGCGCACCTTCCCGCGCGAGGCGTCGAGCGTTGGCAAGGTGTCCCTTGTCGAAGATCTCGAGCTCCGGGCGCACGTCGAAGGCTTTCATCTTTTTGGCGATGGCACGCATGATCGGGAAGCTGTTCTCGAAGATGTCGTCGCCGAAGTTCACGCTACCGCACGTCAGCGTCGCCATTTCGGGTCCGAGCTCGAGTACCGCCGCGCGCTCCTGGGGCGACATCCCGATCGCGCCACCGGTCGAAAACTGCACGATCAGGTCGCTGTGCGCGCGAATCGCCGCATAGGCCTCGGCGAACCGCGCGACGTCGTGGGTATTGCTGCCGTCGTCGTTACGGCAATGCACGTGAATCATGGCACCACCCGCCGCCTGCACCGCGTGGGCCGTCTCACCGAGCCGCGCCGGCGTATGCGGGAGATACGGTGTCTGCTCGGGCGCGACTTCGGCCCCGACCGGCGCACACGTGATGATCAACGGATCCATGCGCCGAGGTTATTCGAACGCGTCGGCCGCACCTCGTAGGGCGGCGCGTGCAGCGACGATCAGTCGTTCGTCGAGTCCGAGAATCGCCGCCAGTTCGATGGCGTCGCCGGAAGCGCCGGCATCGTCGCCGACCGGTGCGATGGTATAGTCCATCGCGGCAGCCAGTGCGTCGAGCGCGCCGGCAAGATGTGCGCCGGGCACGCGCTGCAGCGCGCCGCGCAGGCCGCGCACCGCGAAGTGGCGCGCGCCCGCCGCACGCGCAACGCCGCCCAGGTGGGTGGCCACCATGCCGACCGCGCCGCGTTCGCGTAACGCACCGAGCAAGGCTACCAGCAAGGCCTTCCCTTCGTGCGGCGTCGTGGTGCGCGCAAACTCGTCGATCAGCACCAACAGGCGCCCCGTCGGCCGCGCCAGCGTATCGCGCAAGCGTACCACTTCTTTCGCGAACGACGAGAGCAGCCCGCCGAGATCGCCCTCCGCGCCGATCCCCAGCCAGGCGATTTCGTCGAACAGGCCGACGCGGGCGCGCGCGGCCGGAACCGGCAGACCGAAGGCAGCGCAGGTCGCTATGAAACCGCACGTACGCAGCGCCACGCTCTTGCCGCCCATGTTCGGACCGGTCAGCACCGCGACGTCGTCGAGCGCGAGGTCGATCGGTGCGTAGCTTCGCCGTTCGCGCGTGAGGCGCGCTTCGAGCGGCAGAAAGCGTCCGCCGGTAAACTCCAGTACCGGCGCGTCGTCGAGCGCGGCCACCGTACAGCGGTGGGCGACGGCGAAGCGGGCCGCCGCGACCAGCACGTCGAGCTCCCCGAGCAGCTCGCCGACGTGCGCCAGCGCTGCCGAGCGTTCGCCGACCGCGCGCGAGAGCACGCTTCGCACCCGCTCTTCGGCCGCGTCGACGGCGGCGGCGGCGCGCTCGCGACGCTCTAATGCGCTCTGCGTCGCGTCGTCGTACGCGATCGAGCAAAGAAGATACGTCGGCGCTTCGCGCACCACGCGCACCCCGAGCGGAAGCTGTCTCGGTAGCGCGTCGCGCATGAGGATGAACTCGTCGGGCGGCAGATCGTCGCGTCCCAGTGCGCGCGCGATCGTGGCGACCGCGCGGCCGCGCGCGGCTTCGAAGGCGGCCTCGGCGTCGGCTGCCGCCCGGCGCGCCCGTGCCAGATCGTCCGCGAAGGCGTCGGCGAGGTAGAACGCGCTTCGGCCGAGGCGACCGGGTTCCAGCAGCGTGGCGATTTCGTGCAGTGCGGCGCAGCCTAGCGGCGCGACGACCGAGCCCTGCGCAAGCAGCACGTCGATCTGCGCGATCGCATCCACAAAACGCTGAAGCCCCAAGAACGCGACGTCGTCGAGCACCTCGCCCATCGACGACCGGGCGAGCGCCGTCACGACGTCCGGAGCGGAACGTATGGTCTCGCGCAGCGCGTCGAGCCGCGCCGCATCGACGTCGTCGGCAAGCGCGCGAACTCGATCGGCGCGCGCATGCGCGAGCGCCTCCTGGCCGGGCCGAAACGGACGCAGCGCCGCGAAGGTGCGGTCGCCATACTCGCTGGCCGGTGCCAGCGCCGCGACCAGCCAGGCCACCTCCAGCGCGTGGGCACCGAGCGGATCGAGTACGGCGCCGACGTTCATGCCGCGCGCATCCCCGCGTAGACGTCGTAGACCGGCAGCCCACTGACGCGTGCGACCGCGTCGATAAAGGCCCGCGGTTCGAAACTGCGCGTGCGGCCGATCGACGCGATCGTGACCGCGATCGGCTTGAGCGTCCGCCGGCAGCGCAGATCCAAGCGTGCCAGCGCACCGGCGGCGCTGCGGCCGGCGAGCGCAACTTTCGTCGGATCGGCGACGACGATTTGCCGTCGCTCGCCGGCCGCGATCAGCGCGGCCGCGTGCGAAGGCGTCAGAGCGCCTTCGATCTCGACGCAGTCCGCCGACGGCTGGTAGGCCGGCAGGCGCAGCCGCGCGACCAGCGCGCCCACCGCCGCAACTTCTTCGTCCATCGTCGCACGCCCCGACGCACCGCACGCGACGACGATTGCGTCATCGCCGGCGGCGACGGCGGCCAGACGGTCGAGCGCACCGTCGACCACGGCGAAGTCCGCATATGCCAGCAGCCGCTGCGCAACGTCGCGAACGCCGCGCGCGGTCGGCGGGCCGACCAGCTCGAAGTAGCCCGGCACGACGACGCGCAGATAGACCAGCCCGCCGACGGCCGTCGCGCGCGACGAAACCTCGAGCACCGCGCTGGCCGGGCTGCGCGGCACCACCGAGGTCGCAGTTGCGAGCACCGTTCCCGGTCGCAGCCACAGGCGTGGTTTTGGCTCGGCGTCGCCGATGTCGAAGGCTTCGCCGTCGCGCCCGACCGAAGCCAGCCCGACCGCGACGCCCTGCGCGCAGGCGGCTTCGTAGACGGCGCGCAGCGTGACGGTTTTCCCGACGTTCTTGCCGGTTCCGATCACGAAGAGCGAACGCGCACCGACCGACCGCGCCGCCGCCAAAAGTTCCCCGCCGACCTGCACCGCCGGAAGCTTCGGTCAGCCGAGGTGGTGCGCCTTGAGCAACGCGAAGATCGCGCCGGTCAACATCAAGGCGATCCCGCCGGCCAGCGCCGCATAACGGCCTGCAAAGCGGCCGATGTGGGCGCCGAGCATCAGCCCGGCCGTCGTCGAAGCGATCGAGGCTAGTGCAATCGCACCGAGCGCGACCGGGAGCGGCGCACCGATGTAGAGGATCGAGAAACCGATCCCGAGGGAGTCGAGGCTGATCGAGAGCGATGCCAACGCCAAGCCTCCGCCGCGTGAGAGATCCAGCCGCGCGACCTCCGACTCGTGGCGGCTCTCGACGATCATGTACGCGCCGACGGCGATCAACGCGGCGAACCCCAGATAGCCGGCTCCGGTGCCGAGCAGCCTTCCCGCGAGTTTTCCCAGACCGATGCCGACCAGCGTCATGCCGACTTCGGCGGCAGCGAAGGCGGCTCCGATGCGGAACTTCTGCGCGGCGGAGACGCCGCGCATGCCGACGCCCACGCTGACGGCGAAGACGTCGAGCGCCAGCGAAAGCGCCACGACGACGACCTTCAGCAGATTCATCGGCGCGCGCCGGCGCCGGCCGGGGGCATTAGTTGCGCAGCAGTTGGCTGACGGCGGTACGCAGTTGCGAAATCGTAAACGGCTTGTTGAGGAAAAAGTTGGCGCCCGCATTCTTGGCGCGTCCGTCCATCGCGTAGTTGTTGTGACCGCTGATCATGAGGATCGGAACCGAGCGCGTCTCGCTGCCGGCACGCAGGCGCTCCACCAAGTCGATGCCCGAAATTCCTGGTAACATGAAGTCGCAAATGACGATGTCGAACGGACCGTTGCGATTGACCGCGACCAACGCACTCTCGGCGTCGTTGCACGTAATCATCTCGTACGGCCCCTTGCGCAAGACCGTATCGATCAGGGTGCAGATTGCGGGATCGTCGTCCGCAACGAGTACCCGCCAGTTGCGCTGCGCCATGTGGGCCAGGGATTCTCGCCGCCGCGCGGACCGCCTCGCAGCCCCGGTGTTGGTTTGGTAAACTTTCCATAATGCTACGCACGCGACCGGGAACCGCCTTCACGATTGCGACCCTGCTGGCCTTGGCCCTGGTCGCCGCACCGATCCTCGGGGTGCTGATCGGCTTCTGGCCGGGCAGCGCCGTGGCGCTCGCGCTGCACGCCGGCCGGGATGCGCTGCGCGTTTCGCTGCTCGCATCGGCCGGGGCGACGCTCGCGGCAACGCTGCTGGGCGTACCGACCGGCTACGCCCTCGCGCACGCCGCACGACCGCTGCGCGCGAGCGCCGTCTTTGTGCTCGCACTTCCGCTGGCATTTCCGCCGGTCGCCTCGGGCTTGATGTTGCTCAACCTGTTGGGTCGGCAGGCGCCGATCGGCGCCTGGCTGGCGGCCCACGGCGCACCCGTGCCGGATACCCTGCTGGGGGTCGCCGTCGCCGAGTTCTTCGTCTCCGGATCGCTGGTCGCACTGGCAGCGACGGCCGCATTCACCGCGCTCGACCCGATTTTCGCCGACGCCGCACGGACGCTCGGCATCCGCGAAAGCCGGATCTTCACCCGCATCGCCCTGCCCGGCGCGGCCGGCGGCATCTCGGCCGGAATCGCCTTCGCGTGGCTGCGCGCGCTCGGTGAGTACGGCGCGACCAGCATCCTGGCCTATCATCCCACCTCGCTGCCGGTCGCGCTCTACGTCGCGCTTTCGGCCTCGGGCGTGCGCCAGGCGCTGGCGCTCTGCTACGGCTTCGTGCTGATCGCCGCGGTGGTGCTCGGGGCACGCTGGGTTTTGCGCCGCGGTGTGGTAATGTAGGCGGCGATGGCCGCGATCGATCGACTTCTCGCCCCCGACTCCGCCTTCTCCCGCAACTTCTTCTTTCTCGCCAAACGCTTTGTGGCGGGCGAAGACTGCGCGCACGCGATCCGGGCGGTGCGCGCGCTCAACGCGCAGGGCATGAGTGCCACGCTCGATTTTCTGGGCGAGGACGTGCGCGAGCCCGCCGCCGCGATCGCGACCCGCGACGCGTACCTCGAACTGCTCGACGCGATACGCGCCAGCGGCGTCGACACCAACGTCTCCTTGAAGCTCACCGCGATGGGCATGCACGTCGGCGAGGATTTCGCGCTCGACAACTTGGTGCAGATCGTGGAGCGCGCCCAGCGCAACGCCGATCCGTTCGTGCGTATCGACATGGAAGGTAGCGCGGTCACCGATCTCACCTTACGCATCTTCGAGCGCGCCTTCGAACGCCATCGCAACGTCGGCATCGTGCTGCAGGCCTACCTGCACCGTACGCCGGGCGACGTCGAGCGCTGCATCGGTCTCGACGCGCGCGTCCGCCTCTGCAAGGGGGCCTACAGCGAACCGCCCGAGGTTGCGATCGCGGCAATGCCCGAGATTCGCACCCAGTACCTACACTTGGCCGAGGCGCTGCTCGCCCGCGGCACCTATCCCGGCATCGCCACCCACGACCGCCGGCTCATCGCGGCCGTGCGTCGTTACGCCGACGAAGCCGGGATCGCCCGCGACCGGTTCGAGTTCCAAATGCTCTACGGTTGCCGCCCACAGCTCCAGCGGGAGTTGGTCGCCGCCGGATATCGGCTGCGCGTTTACGTCCCCTACGGGACGCACTGGGCCGGCTATTTCTATCGCCGCGTCCTCGAACGCCGCGAAAACGCGCTCTTCGCGCTGTCGTCGGTCTTTACGAAGTAGCCGGCGTGCGGGCCGTCGTCATGCGCGTTGCGAGCGCCCGCGTCTGCGTGGGATCGCGCGTCGCCGGCGCGATCGAACGCGGGCTCCTGGTGCTCGTCTCGGTCGGCAACGACGACGGACCGCGCGATGCCCATTGGATCGCCGATAAGGTCGTCGCGCTGCGGATCTTTCGCGACGCCGCGGGGCTGATGAATCGCTCGCTGGCCGAGGCCGGCGGCGCGGTGTTGCTGGTTTCGCAGTTCACCCTGCACGGCGACGCACGGCGCGGGCGGCGGCCATCGTTCGTCGCGGCCGCGATCGGCCCGCTCGCGCGTACGCTCTTCGAGGCCGTCGGCACGGAACTGGCCGGCCGCGGCGTGAGCGTTGCCTATGGTGAGTTCGGCGCCGACATGCTGGTCGAATCGATAAACGACGGTCCGGTGACGATTTTGCTCGATTCGAAACGCACGTTTTAGGCGCTACAGAATCGCGTCGGCGACCCGCTCGATGCGCAGTACTCGATCCGATTCCACCAGGCGTCCGAGCACGTCGAATCCGGACGTAACCCGGCCGAACACGGTGAAATCCCAGTCGAGATGGAACTGCGGCGACAGCGTGATATAGTACTGCGTTCCGGCCGAGTCGCGAATCGGTCGGTTGGTGCGCGCATCGTAGTTCATGCCCATCGAGATCACGCCGGAGTCCTGTTCGAGCGGGTTCTCTTCCGCGCCGATCGTGTAACCGGCATCGCCGTTTCCGTTGCCGTGCGGATCGCCGGTTTGCACGACGAAGTCGGGGACGATCCGGAACCATGGATTGTCGTTATAGTATCCGCGCGCGGCGAGGTTGAGGAAGTTTTCGACCGTCAGCGGCGCCCACTCCGGGAACAGCACCACGTACACGTTGCCCTTGGTCGTCACGATCCGCACCCGCGGGTGCGGGCCGGGCGCCGGCTGCGTCATCTGGCGGGCGCTGGCCGGAAGCAGCGCCGGCCCGACGATGGCACCTTGCGGCGTCGGCGCGCGCGGCTTTCCGGCCAGCCTGGGCCAGGCCAGCACCGGGAGCCTCGCCAGCGGATCGGGACGGGCCGGCGGCAGGTGCACGAAGTTGGGAATGCGCGTCCAGTCCGCGCTGAGCGCCTTCCCTTGGAGCAACCGAATGCTCTGTGCCGCCTGCTCCTGGACGCGCCAGGATGGGTCGTGCAGCAACGGCCGTACGATCGCGATCAGGCGCGGTGACTTGAGCGCACCGATCGCGCGCACCGCTTGGATGCGCACGATGGTGTCGGGATCGTGGAGCGCCGTCTCGAGCAGGTGCAGGCTGACGCTGCGCGCGTAGCCGCGGAAGATCGTCCACATCGCATGCCGGCGCACCGAGAGCGCACGATCGCTCGAAAATGCGGTCGCCAGCGCGTCGGCGGCCTGCGCGCGCCCGGACCCGTGGTTGAAAGCGATGAGCGCGATCGCGGCGCGCCCGCGCACGATCGGACTCGGGTCGCGCGCGAGCGCACGTTCCAGCGCAACCTGCGCCGCCGCGCGCGTCGTCGCGGGCAAGCGTCCGGCCGTACGATAGCGCGTCAGTGCATCGATCGCCGCGACGCGCACCGCTCCGGCGGGATCGCGCATGGCGGCAATCAGCGCCTTTCCGTCGTCGCCGGTGGCCAGCAGTCCGAGGCCGTAGACGCTCAGCGCGCGTACCGGAACGCGCGGATCGTGGAGGTGCGCGCGCAGCAGCGCATCACCGCGCGGATCTTTCGTGCGGCCGATCGCCAGTGCCGCGCGTGCCGCAACGTGCACGTCGGGCGAGGCCAAGTAGGCGGCCAGTTCGCCGCCACCGAGCGAGCGCGCCATCTCGAGGCTCAGAATCCGGACCGTGGGACCGTGGCTGGGCGCACGCACGCCCGCACCCAGCAGCACCGTTCCCGCGATCAACGCGGCTGCGTTGAGAATCGAACCAAGCCTTTTCACAGGCTTCGAACGTTCCACGCCGATCCTGCGTTCCTTTGGCAAAGGGAGAACGAGCATGTCGTCCACGTCACCCCAGAGCGAAAAGCCGTCGGGCATGTCGGTCCGCGAGGCCGGCCAGAAAGGCGGCCAGAGCGTCAAAGAAAAGTATGGAGCCTCGTTCTACGAGGAGATCGGACGCAAAGGCGGTCTTGCGACCAAGCAGGCGCACGGGCACGCGTTTTACGAGCAGATCGGGAAGAAGGGTGGCAAGAAAGGCGGCGAAGCTACGCGCGACCGCTATGGACCGGACTTCTACGAACGCATCGGGCAAAAGGGTGGTCAGCGCGTCAAGCATCTCATCGAAGAGGGAAAACGCGCGGCCGACGCACGGGCTAAACGGGTCGGCTAATCGCCTTCGCCGGCTCGCCGCCGGCGCGCTCCTCACCGTCGCGCTCGCAGCCGCGGCGCTGCGCGGCGTACGCGCGATTCCCGTGCCGCGCCGGCTGCCGCCGCATCCGGCTGCGACCGCGACCGCCGCGCCGACTCCGGCAGGCAGCGCCACCACGCTGCCGATCGACTCGTCGCTGGCGTTCGTACTCGACGATCCGCTGTCGTCGGTCAGCGCGCACGCGGGCCAAGTCGTGCACCTGCACCTCGCGCAACCGATCGTGCTCGGCGGGCGCGTCGTCGTGCCGGCCGGAACGCCGGCGGTACTGCACGTGCTCAACGCCGCCAAGGCCGGCATGGCCGATGCCTATGGCTTCATCGACATCTTCTTCCTTCCGCTGGCACTCCCGAACGGCGAAAGCCTGCCGTTGCGCGCGCCGGCCGAACGCCTCACCATGCACGTCTCGGCCGGACACGCATCGACGGTCGGGATCGAGGACACGATCGGTGACATCTTCATCCCCGACTACGCACTCTACCAGGTCTTTCGCCACGGAAAGAACTTCGTGCTCGGCAAGGGAGCCGTCATTCACGCCCGCACCGACGCCACGCTGGCGCTCGCGCCGACCGGGACGGTGGCGGTCGTGACCCCGCCGCCGATCGTGACCGATTTGGAAACGCCCAAAGCGGCCTTCCCGGTCGAACCGGTCGCTACGCCGTTCGGTCCGGCCGCCGGCCCCTATCCCCACAAGCCGCGGCCGCTCGCCTCGCCGTCACCGTCGCCGTCGGCAGCGCCCACCAGCGCAGCGTCGCCCTCGGCATCGCCCGCCAACGCAGCGGCGCCGTTGGCATCGCCCGCCAGCGCAGCGTCGCCGCCGGCATCGCCCGCGGCCGCAGCGTCGCCGTCGGCGTCGCCCACCAGCGCAGCGTCGCCGTCGGCATCGCCCGCCAACGCAGCGGCGCCGCCGGCATCGCCCACCAGCGCAGCGTCGCCGCCGGCATCGCCCGCGGCCGCAGCGCCGCCGTCGGCATCGCCCGCCAGCACAGCGTCGCCGTCGGCAGCGCCCGCCAACGCAGCGGCGCCGTCGGCATCGCCCACCAGCGCAGCGTCGCCGTCGTCCGCGCCGTCACCCGCCTCGACGTAGGATTTCGCAGCGCCGGCGCGCGATAGAGCGGGATGAAGATCAACACGCTCGTCCGGACCGGCCTCGGGACGGTCACCGCTCTCGTCCTCGCCGGGGGTTGGGCCCTTGCGGCCATGCCCGCGCCCGGCAAGACCACCGCGTCGCCGGCGCCCAAAGCGACGCTCTCGCCGCACGCGCTCCCCAGCGAAGTCGCGTTCGTGCGCGGCATCCAAAAGGACCTCGCCAAGCGCTTCCCGACCGAAGCGGACGCGGAGGCAGCCGGCTACTTCCGCTACACCAACGAAGACTCGACCGGCGCGATTAGCTTCGCCAATCTCAAGTGGCACAGCCGCGATCCGCGCCATCCGAGCCAGCTCTGGTACGACGTCAAGGGCAACCTCTTGGGTGCCGATTTCTCGGTGCCGCAGCGGATCTCGCCGGCGCCGCCCAAGCTCTGGGGCGTGAAATATCAGCGCTGGCTGTCGTTTCCCGAGCACATTCACTACATCTTGGCCGGTCCCAACCACACCACCATCTACGGCGCGACCAGCGCGAAGAAGTTCGCCAAGGCCGGCGGCAACGTCGAAGCGCCGGCCGCCGCGACCCTGGTCAAGATGAAGATCGCCAAGAACCTCGCTGCGGTGAAGCGGGTCTTTCTCTTTCCGTCGATTTGGGACTTGATCGTGTGGATCAAACCCAATCCCAACGGAGCCTTCGCCGAGCATAATCCCAACGTCATTCCGAGCGCGAACGCCGCCAAGAGCGATATGTAGCGACGCGCGGGGCTACTTCACGCAGTCGTTTTCGGCGATCGTGTAGGCGATGTTCACGGCCTTCGATTCGGAATCCGTGATGCTCTTGCGCTGACGATCGAACTCGAGGTAGCTCTTGATGTTCTTTTCGTCGGCCGGCAACTGATTCTCCGCGGGGGTCCACCCACTCAACGGGTGATCCCCGCGGAAGATGTCGTAGCGCATCATCGCCTGAGCCAGCCCCGAGAGGTCGGTTGCGAGTTGAAACTGATGCAGGTAGGCATCGTGGAGCGCGTCGGCCGCGGCCTTCATCGAAGCCGCCTTCGACGGATCCTTGGTCAGCGTCGCCGCGGCCTGCAGCCGGTCGATCTGCTGCACAATCGGACGAAGCGACTGCTGGAGTACACCGGTTTCGCGAATCAGCGACGTCCGCAACTCGATGAAGCGGTTGATGTAATCGGGGTGGTTGAACATGTCGTTCATCCGATCGAGCTGCACGCCGACCACGTCAAAGGTGCGATCGTTGGCGCGCATCGGCACGAAGGCAGCGTTGAAGTGCTTCGCCAGCGCGGTGCAGTATGGCGTGGTTTTTACCGTGACGATCGTTCGGAAGGTCGGACTCGCGCTGGGGGCGGGCGAGGTCGTCGGCGCCGGCGATCCGGCCGGCAACACGGCCCCGATCAGAATGACCGCCAGCGCTCGAATCATTCGTTCGACCAGTAGTCCTTGAGCGCTTTGCCGCGCGAGGGATGGCGCAGCTTCCGCAGCGCCTTCGCTTCGATCTGGCGAATCCGCTCGCGCGTTACCCCGAACTCTTGGCCGACTTCTTCCAGCGTGCGCTGGTGCCCGTCCTCCAACCCGAAGCGCAGTACCAGAACCTTGCGTTCCCGTTCGGTGAGATTCTGAAGAACGTCCGCCATCTTCTCCTTGAGCAGCATCACCGACGCTGCCTCGGCGGGCGCGACCGCTTCTTGGTCCTCGATGAAGTCACCGAGGTGCGAGTCCTCTTCTTCTCCGATCGGCGTCTCGAGCGAGATCGGCTCCTGCGAGATCTTCATCACCTCGCGAACCTTCTCCGGGGTGAGCGACATCGTCTCGGCTATCTCTTCGACGGTCGGCTCGCGGCCGAGTTCCTGCAGCAGTTGCCGGGAAACCTTGATCAGCCGGTTGATCGTCTCGACCATGTGCACCGGGATGCGGATCGTGCGGGCTTGGTCGGCGAGCGCGCGGGTGATGGCCTGGCGAATCCACCAGGTCGCGTACGTCGAGAACTTATACCCTTTGCGATAATCGAACTTTTCGACCGCGCGGATCAGGCCGAGATTCCCTTCCTGGATGAGGTCGAGGAAAAGCATACCGCGCCCGACGTACTTCTTCGCAATCGAAACGACGAGGCGCAGGTTCGCCTCGGTGAGCTGGCGCTTGGCTTCATCGCCGGACTCGATCAAGCTCCAGTTCGTCGTGCCGTTTTTCGCCGATTCGAGTTCGCCCGCTTCGATTCGCATCGCAAGCGACTTCTCTTGTTCCATCGAAAGCAGTGGCACGCGCCCGATTTCCTTGAGGTACATTCGAACCGGATCGTCGAGCGATAGGCCGTCGGGGGCCGCTTCGCTTGCGGCCTCCTCGGCGTCGGGCTTCTCTTCCTTTACCTCGTCGGCAACTTCGATCCCGGCCGCGGCGGCTTCTTCGAAGAACTCGTCGATCTGCTCGGGGCTGACTTCATCCAGGGCATCGAACGCCGCATTGATTTCTTCATAGGTCAGCGAGCCCTGCGCTTTTCCGCGGGCGAGCAGGCTGCGCTTGAGCTCCTCAAGCGAGATCGGCGGTTTATCAGGGGTTGCCGTGCCCCCACTCTTCTTGCGTGCCATTTTCGGTCGTCCTCACCTCCTTTCCCTAAAATTCCATCGAGCACTTCGCGCTTGGCCGCTCGGCGCTCCTATCGCTTCAGCTTGGCGACGAGTTCGTCGAACTCGCGCCGTAACTCCCCCGGGACCGGCTCCCCCGCGCTGAGGCGGGCATCGATCGCCTCCTGCACCTGACGATAACGCTCGCGCGTACCGTCGAGTTGCAGGCGTTCGACGACGCGATCCAGGTGCGAGCGCCGCGCCTCGGAGTCGCCGTAGCGCACCGCCGAGCTGCGATCGGCGCGCCCCAGACTCGCGATCAGTGCCGCGCCGTCGTCGTCGTCGCCGAAGAGCGCAAAGACGTCAGCCGGGGTTCGCAGCGACTCCGATGCGCCGATGACCCGCTCGTAGACCTGGCGATAGACCGCGTTGCGAAAACGTGACGGATCGATGCGCGTTCGGTACTCTCCGGCGAGCGTGGGGTCCTCGAGCAAGATGCTAAGGACTTCCCGTTCGAAGGAGAGCGGTTCGACCGAGGCGCTGGCGTGGCGGCTTCCTCTGGGGGGTGGATCGGCGCGGCGCGGACCGAAGTTGGTGCTGCGGGCGAGAAACCGGCTATTCCGAAGGTCGTCGACGTTCACCTGCAGACGGTTGGCGACGTACACCCGCCAACGGTCCCATTCCGGGCGCGGCGTCAGTCGCTCGATCAACGCTTCGGCCTCGAATGCAGCCTTCGCCGGCGAGTCGAAGCCGCGGCGCAGTCCATCGACCTGCGCGTCGATGCGATACTCGATCGCTGGTTTGGCGGCCGCCAACGCATCCCGGAATCCGTCCGGACCGTGCGTCCGAACGAAGCTGTCGGGGTCATCGCCGGCCGGGAGGACGACCACGCGCACCGACGAGCCGGCATGTTCGAGCGCGTGCGATGCGGTTTCGACCGCCTTGGTTGCCGCGCTGCTCCCAGCGGCATCGCCGTCGAAGCAGAGAAAGACGTAGTCGGCGTACTTGCGTAACTCGGCCGCCTGCTCGTCGGTAAAAGACGTGCCCAGCGCAGCCACCGCGTTTTCAAAGCCGGCCTGATGCAGCGCGATGCAGTCGAGGTAGCCTTCGACGACGATCATGGTGCGATCGGCGCGGGCGGCGCGCCGCGCGAGATTGAGTGCGAAGAGATGGCGTCCCTTGGTATAGACCGGGGTCGTCGCAGTGTTGAGATACTTCGGCTCGGCATCGCCCAGCGCGCGCCCGCCGAAGGCAATCGTTTCGCCGGTGGTCGCGGCGGTTGGGACCATCAGCCGGTCGCGATAGAAGTCGTAGTAACCCGACTGACCCGCCTTGACCAATCCGGCGCGCGCCGCGACCGCGAGATCGACCCCGGCACCCTGCAGCTCGTGCACGAGCGCATCCCAGCGCTCCGGCGCGTAGCCCAGCTCGAAGCGCTCCCGCACGGCTTCGCCGAAGCCGCGGCGCTCGAGGTAGTCGCGCGCGCGCGCACCGCCGGGTTCGCGCAAGTGGCGTGCGAAGAACTCCCTCGCCACCCGATTGGCCTCGAAGATCGCTTCGCGTTCGCTGCGCGCGCGGACGGCGCCGGGGCGCTCCGGCGCGATCTCGATTCCAGCTTTTGCGGCCAGCATGCGCTTGGCGTCGCCAAAGGTCAGATTCTCGTGGCGGCGCACGAATGCCAAAACGTCGCCGCCCACTCCGCACCCGAAGCACTTGAAGAAGTTATCGGGCGCCGGATGCACGTGAAACGAGGGCGTCTTCTCACCGTGGAACGGGCACAGCCCGACGAAGTCGCGACCGCGTTTCTTGAGATCGACGTACTGACCGATAAAACTCACGATGTCGATCCGCGCGTGAATCTCGCGGACGACCGGATCGTCGCTAGGCACTTGATAGGGAGGTTCGCAGGACCGGGAAATTGTCCGTTTGCGGCCAACGGCTGGGGAGACCACGGGAGCAGGCGTGAAACGCATCTTCGATCCGATCCACCACTTCATCGAACTCTCCGATGCCGAGGCGCGCATGCTGGACCTCCCGCTGCTGCAGCGCCTGCGGCGCCTGCGCCAGCTCGGCCTGGCATACCTGGCCTTCCCCTCGGCCGAACACTCGCGCTTCAGCCACTCGCTGGGAGCGCTGGCGATGGGGACGCGCGCCTTCGATCAGTTGGTTCGTCATGGCCGCGAGTTCTTCGCCGATGCAGCCGACGTCGCGTATCAGCGCCGCCTGCTGCGGGCGGCGCTGCTACTGCACGACGTCGGTCACGGCCCCTTCAGCCACGCCTGCGAAGCCGTTCTGGGCGTGCGCCACGAAGCGCGCACGGCCGCGCTCCTGGAGTTGCCCGACGTTCAAGCGGGCCTCGCGATGCTCGAGGTCGCCGGCTCCGACGTTCTCGATTTGATCGTGGGCCATCCCCAGAGCCGCTACCCGGCGTTGCGCGAGTTGGTCAGCGGTCCCAACCTCGATGCCGATCGCATGGACTACCTCCAGCGCGACGCCTACTTCACCGGCGTTGCCAGCGGGCGCTTCGATGCCGACCAACTGGTGGCGTCGCTGCGCCTCTTCGAGCGCGACGGCATGATCGTCACCGGCATCGACGCACGCGGCGTGGTCGCCCTGGAGTCGTTCGTGGTTGCTCGCTACATGATGTTTGCCTCGGTTTACTTCCACCACACGACACGCCTGTTCGAACGACTCCTTCAGCAGGCACTGACCGAGCTATGGCCCGACCCCCGCGCGCTCGACGCCATCGAGGCGTTCGTGCGCTGGGACGACTTTCGCGTGATGGACGCCCTCGCGGAGCTGCCGAGCGAGGCGGCGCGCGCGTTGCGCGAGCGCATTCGCGTCTATGCGGTGGTCGCCGAGTTCAACGCCGAAGCCGACCTGCGCGTCTACGAACGCTGCGAAGCGGCCCTCATCGAGCGCTACGGCCGGGCGATGGTCTGGGGCGACGAGCAGTCGCAGGTCATGCATCGCCTGCCGCTCGGCGCGGCCGACGGTCCGACGGTCTGGGTCGGAACGACCGGCGCGCTGGTCGATGCGCGCGAGGCTTCAGACTTGATCGCAAAGCTGAGTGGGAAGGCCTACTGGCGCAAGCTCTTTCTCCGGCGCGAAGCCACCGACATCGCGGGTGCCCGGCAGCTCTGCGCCGAGATCGTCGCACGGCGATAAGCTGACCGAGCGCCGTCGGACGGCTACGCGAGCGTTCCGATGGCAGCCTGGGCTGCCGCCAACCGCGCGATCGGGACGCGATACGGCGAACACGACACGTAGTCGAGCCCCAGACGCTCGCAAAATGCGATGCTGCTCGGCTCGCCGCCGTGTTCGCCGCAAATCCCGACCTTGAGACCGGCGCGCGCACCGCGGCCGAGCTCGACGGCTTGGCGCATTAAGCTCCCGACGCCGCGGCGATCGAGCACCTGAAAGGGATCGTCTCGGAGAATGCGCTTTTCGAGATAGCGCGGGATAAACGACGCTTCGGCGTCGTCGCGACTGTAACCGTAGGTCGTCTGGGTGAGGTCGTTGGTGCCGAACGAAAAGAACTCGGCGAATGCGGCGAGCTCGTCGGCGACGATGCAGGCGCGCGGCAGTTCCACCATCGTTCCGATGCGATAGGCGACCTCTTGGGCGCGCTCGCGCAGCACCGACTCGGCGACCGCCTTGGCGGCATCGTGCGTCACCTGCATCTCCTCGCGCGTGCCGACACCGGGAATCATCACCTCGGGCCGCGCGTCGATGCCGCGCGCGCGCAGATCGCAGGCCGCTTCGAAGATCGCGCGGACCTGCATCGCGTAGATCTCGGGGTAGACGATCCCCAGGCGGCAGACGCGCAAGCCCAGCATCGGGTTTTGTTCGTGCAGTTGCTGAACGCGCGCGAGCACGTGTACCTTGTCGCGATAAGCTTGCGAATCCGTCTGTCCACGCTCGCGCATCTCGGTCGTCTCGACCAGCAAAGCTTCGAGCGAGGGCAGAAACTCGTGCAGCGGCGGATCGAGCAGACGGATCGTGACCGGGCGCCCCTGCATCGCCTCCAGAATGCCGGCGAAGTCGTCCCGCTGAAACGGGAGCAGGCGGGCCAGCGCCTCGGCACGCGCCGCGCGATCGTCGGCGATGATCATGGCCTGCACGATCGGCAAGCGTTCGGTCTGCATGAACATGTGCTCGGTGCGGCATAAGCCGATCCCCTGCGCGCCAAGCTCGCGCGCCTTGCGGGCATCCTCCGGCGTGTCGGCGTTGGCCCAGACTTCCATCCGCCGCCGCGAGTCGGCCCAGTCCAAAAAGGTCGCCAGCCAGGGCGGCAGTTCGCTGGGTGGCGGAATCAACGCGACCTCGCCCAAGAAGACGTTGCCGCTGCTGCCGTCGATCGCGATCCAATCGCCCTCCGCGAGCGGATGTCCGGCGAGTGTGGCGCGGCGCGCGCGCAGATCGATCTGAAGCGCGTGGCAACCGGCCACACACGGTTTGCCCATGCCGCGCGCGACCACCGCCGCGTGCGAGGTCGCGCCACCCTTAGCCGTGAGAATGCCTTCGGCGGCGATCATCCCGTGGACGTCGTCGGGATTGGTCTCGACGCGCACCAGGACGCAGGCTTCTCCGCGCGCCTTCGCTGCGACCGCGTCGTCGGCGGTGAAGACGACGCGACCGCTGGCGGCTCCGGGCGAGGCGTTCAATCCCCTGGCGACGCTCGCAATCGACTGCGCCGGGTCGATGCGTGCGTGAAATAGCTGATCGAGCGCGTTGGCGTCAACCATCCCGAGCGCGGCGTCGCCGTCGATCAGCCCTTCGTCGACGAAGGCAAGCGCGATCTTCACCGCGGCTTCGGCGCTACGCTTGCCGCTGCGCGTCTGCAACATGAAGAGTTTGCCGCGCTCGACCGTAAACTCGAGGTCTTGCATGTCGCGGTAGTGGCGTTCGAGCTTCTCGGCAATATCGAGGAACTGCCGGTAAACGTCCGGCTGCGAGCGCTCCAGGTCGATGATATGCTCCGGGGTGCGCACCCCGGCGACGACGTCTTCGCCTTGGGCGTTGCGTAGGTACTCGCCGAACAGGCGCTTCTCACCCGTGTTCGGGTTGCGCGTGAATGCCACGCCGGTCCCGGAATCGTCCCCCATGTTTCCGAAGACCATTTCCATGACGGTCACCGCGGTGCCCCAGTCGTCGGAGATGCGGTTGAAGCGCCGGTAGTCGATCGCGCGCTTGGAGTTCCACGAGTCGAACACCGCGCGGATCGCCAGATCGAGTTGCTCGCGAACCCCTTGCGGGAACGGGTGGCCGGTGCACTCGCGGACCGTTGCCTTGAAGGCGTCGGCGAGATCGCGCCAGGCACCGGCATCGAGGTCGGTGTCGCCCTTTACGCCGCGAGCCTGCTTGGCGGCCTCGATCTGCTCCTCAAAGACCGACTTATCGATGCCCAGCACGACGCTGGAAAACATCATGATGAACCGGCGATAGGCGTCCCACGCAAAGCGCTCGTTTTGCGTGAGCCGCGCCAACGCCTCGACCGTGCGATCGTTGAGCCCCAGGTTGAGCACCGTGTCCATCATGCCGGGCATCGAAACCCGCGCGCCGCTACGCACCGAAACCAACAGCGGACGTTCGATCGAGCCGAACCCCTTGCCGGTGCGTCGCTCGAGATCCAACATTGCGGTATCGATTTGCTCGTCGAGCCCCGGCGGCAACGCTCGATCCGCGGCATAGAACTGCAGGCACGCCTGCGTGGTAATCGTGAACCCGGCCGGCACCGGCAGGTGCGCGGCCGTCATTTCGGCCAGCCCGGCGCCCTTGCCGCCGAGCAGATCGAGCATCGCCGCGCTACCCTCGTCGAAGAAATAGACGTACTTCGGCACGGCTGCTGCGCTCATTGCGTCAGCCGCTCGAGCAGGTAGCCGGCGATTCCGGCGACCGGAACGCGCGCTTGGCGCATGTCGTCGCGCGCGCGAACCGTCACCGCCCCATCCTCGAGGGTCGCGTGATCCACCGTCACGCAGAACGGCGTACCGATCTCGTCCTGTCGGCGGTAGAGCTGCCCGATATTCCCCTCATCGTACTGGGTGCGCATGACGGGGCGTAGCTCGCGTTCGATCGTCCGTGCGCGCTCCACCAAGTCGGCCCGGTTGCGCGCCAGCGCGAAGACGGCGACCTGCACCGGCGCGATCGCCGGGTGGAAGCGCAGCACGACCCGCTCGGTCGACTTCCCGTTGGGATCGACGGAACGTTCGAGCTCGTAGGCGTCGATCAGCATCGTCAGCGTCGTGCGATCCATTCCGGCCGAGCTCTCGATCAACAGCGGCGTCGTATGCGTCTTGGTGGCCTCATCGAAATACCGCAGATCCTTTCCGGAGAGCGCCATGTGCGCGTCGAGATCGTACGTACCCCGATGCGCGATCGACTCCAACTCCCCCCAGCCCCACGGAAAGAGATACTCGACGTCGACTCCGGCGCGCGCGTAGTGCGGACGTTCGGCCGGCGTAAGCTCGTAGAAGCGCAGGCGGTCAGCGCGGACGCCGTAACTCGCATACCACGCCTTGCGCCGTTCGACCCAGGCCTGAAACGCTTCCATATCGTGACCGTCGTCGGGGACGAAGTATTCGAGCTCGGCCTGCTCGAACTCGCGAACGCGAAACGTAAAGTTCCCCGGCGTGATTTCGTTGCGAAACGACTTTCCGATCTGCGCGATTCCGAAGGGTGGCCGTTTGCGCGCGCTTTGATACACGTTTTTGAAGTTCACGAAGATGCCCTGGGCCGTTTCGGGGCGCAGATAGGCCAGCGCCGCGGTATCTTCCATCGGGCCGATCGACGTCTTCATCATCAGATTGAAGTTGCGCGGCTCGGTGAAGCTGGATTTCGCGCCGCAGTCGGGGCACTTTTCCCGGTCCTTGAGATGATCCAGTCGAAACCGGTGCTTGCACACCCGGCAATCCACCATCACGTCGTGAAAGGCGTCCACGTGACCGGAGGCCTTCCACACCGAGGGATGCATCACGATCGAGGAATCGAAGGCGACGACGTCGTCGCGCAGTTCGACGGTGTCGCGCCACCAGGCATCCTTGACGTTGCGCTTGAGCACCGCACCGAGCGGCCCGTAATCCCAAAAGCCGTTGATGCCGCCATAGATCTCGCTGGACTGAAAGACGAATCCGCGACGCTTGGCAAGCGCTACGATCTCCTCCATCGTCACCCGCCGCTGCGATGCCGTGGTCTCCATAGGGGCGATTAGATTTATCAACTGCCGGAGAAACCCCCGCCATAGCGGCGCCCGCGCCACTCGACGCCCCGGCCGCTCGCATAGCACCACATCGAGTGCACGAGGATTGCCAGCGTCACGGCGATGCCCGGATAGAGCCACACGCCCGAGCCGCGGGGCACCCGCATGCGCGCGGCGGCAAGCTCGGCGGCGCCGCTTGCGACAACGAGCGCCGCCAGCAACCCGAGGGCGGGTGCGCCGGCCCCGAGAGCCAACCCGGCGAGTACGACCAGCGGTGAGAGCGCGAGGGCGCCCAGAAGCACGATCGCCGCGAGCGCCCAGCCCGGCCTCCCCTCGACTCCCAAGGCGAAGTTTTTCACGAAGCCTTGCCAGATCTCCCGAAACGAACGGTACATCCGCACGCGCGCGATGTCGCACGAGCCGAGCAGCGCGATGCGCAGTCCACCGTGGCCTTTCAAGGCCCGCGCCAGCTCCAGGTCCTCGGCGACGCACCTACGGACCGCGTTATGACCTCCGACCGCAGCGTAAGCGGCGCGCGAAATCAGGATGTACTGTCCGTTGAAGAGCGCCACGTTCGGCTTGGCCGGATTGCCGACGTCTTCGATCGGTCCGGTTCCCAGCAAGATCGTCAGAAAAATGCTCGGCATCACGATGCGCTCGGCACTACCGACGAGATCGTGCTCGGTGAGCAGGCTGAGCGCATCCAAGCCACCGTCGAGCGCCCGGCGGTGCGCCGATCGCGCGCTCGGCGGCGCGTGAACGGTATCGGCATCGGTAAAGAGCAACCAGTCGCCGCGCGCAACCTGCACCCCCTGCGCGAGCGCCCACGGCTTCCCCACCCACCCGGGCGGAAGCGCGGCTCCGCGCACCACCCGCAGCCGCGCGTCGTCGGCGGCGAGGCGTTCCAGGATCGCCGGCGTAGCGTCCTCCGAGCAGTCGTCGACCGCGATCACTTCGAAATCGGGGTGGTCTTGAGCCAACAGCGCACGGATGCAGCTCTCGATCTGCCGCTCCTCGTTCCGGGCCGGGATGACGATCGAAAGCGCCGGCAGCGAACCACCCGGCGCGGCCGGCGTAAGCATCTCGCCGCGGTGCCGCAACAGCGATATGACGCGCAATGCAAAAAGTGCGTTCACGACAGTCAACGCGACGATCGCAACGAGCAACGCCGTCACCGCAGCGCTCGGCGCGCTACGGGAGGCGCATCGCGGCCCGAATCGCGCGATCGCGCAACCCGGCGGGCAACAGCGCGAGCATGCCCCCCATCTTGGCCGGCCCGCCCAGCAGGTACTGCGCGCGCGGCTTGGCCGCGGTCAGGGCATCCAGGATCGCGGTAGCGACCACCTCGACCGGCAGTCCGTTGCGTTCCTCGGCCTCGGTTTGCGCCATCACCCCTTCCAGCGCCTGGCGATAGTGCGGCCGCGAGCCCGCCGCGAGCAGGCCCAAGAGCGCGTCGCGCGAGGCGCGTCCTTTGGCCCAAATCGGCGTCTTCACCGATCCGGGCTCGATCAACGCGACCGCGATCCCCGCCGGTGCGAGTTCGACCCGCAGCGCATCGGCGAAGGCGCGCAGGGCAAACTTCGATCCGCTGTAGGGACCGACGTACGGCGTCGCGAGCCGTCCGGCGATCGACCCTACGAAGACCAGGCGGCCGCCCTCGTGCGGCAGCAACGGCAGAAATGCCTGCGCGAACGCGAGCGCACCAAAGACGTTGACCTCGAACTGGCGGCGCACCACCTCGATCGGTAAGAGTTCCAGCGGGCCGCCGAGCGCGATCCCGGCATTGCTCACGATACCGCCGATCGCGACTCCGGCGGCACGGACCTCGTCGACGGCGGCGGCGATGGAAGCCGTGTCGGTGACGTCGAGCAACACCGGACGCACGTTGGCGTGCAGTTCGCGCAGCCGGCTTGCATCGGCCTCGCTGCGCACGCCGGCAAACGCGATGCAGCCGCTGCGAGCCAGAGCCTCGACGGTTGCCAGGCCGATCCCGGTCGACGCGCCGCTCACCACGGCGGCGTGCAGCGCACTCACGCGCGCTCTCCGCCGGTGGCCGCGCGCGCATCGCGATTGAGACGCGCCTGAATGCGGGCGTCGCCGAAGACGCGATCGACGATACCGGGGAGGAGCTTGATGAGCGCGATCGGCACGTGGTACCCCCATGGAACGATGATGCGCCGGCGCGGGCGCTGGATGGCACGAACGACCGCCCGCGCGACGATATCGGGGCTCGGTAGCCGGTCGCCCATCGCGGCGTTCATCGGCGAGCGGACGAACCCTGGCTCGATCAGCGTCACGCCGACCCCGAAGCTGCGCACCTCGCGCCGCACCGTGTCGGAGAGGCCGCGGACGCCAAACTTCGAGGCCGAATAGATACCCATAATTCCCGCCTCACCGGCCAGCGATCCGATGTTGACGATCGCTCCCCGTCGCTGCGCCTTCATGATCGGAAGGACGGCGTGAATCGCACGCGCACTGCCGAGCAAGTTGACGTTCACCACCCGCTCGAGGTCGGCGTCGCGATCGTCGCAGAGCGACGGGTGCGACCCGATGCCGGCGACGTTTACCAGCGCGTCGACGCTACCGTAACGCGCGAGCGCCGCACGAACCAGCGCGTCGATCGCGGCGCGATCGGTCACGTCGGCAACCACCGCTAGCGCGCTCCCGCCCTCACGCGCAATCGCATCGGCAAGCTCGTCCAGCGCGGCACGCTCCCCGCCCGGCGCAGCCAGGACGATGCGCGCGCCGACTGCGGCGAGCGCCCGGGCGGTTGCCGAACCGATCGCACCGCTGGCGCCGGTGACGATCGCGACCGCATCGTGCAGTCGCACGCGTCAGCTCGCTTGTGAGGAAAGCATCTCGGGGATATACTCGGTGCACGATGAATATCCCGGAACGGTTGCGGCAACTGCGACGCGGACTTCTCGCCCGACGTCGCGCCAAACGCCCGCCCGAAGCCGACGAGCCGCCGGCGGCCGCCGGAGTACGTGCGCCGCTCCCGCCGCGCGTCCCGGTCTTGGCCGGCGGCGCCACCCGTCCGCTTCCGCCACACGACGCCTAGGCTCGCGGCGACCGGCGCGGCCGCATCGTCGTCGAGCCGAGCGGGCGCTCAGCTCGGAGCCTTGGTGCGCGCCAGAAAGAGCGCCGGCTTGTCGTTATAGCTGCCGCGTTCGAAGAGCCGATAGCCGCACTTTTCCACGACCCGCAGCGAGGCGCGATGCTCGGGATCGATTAGCGCGACGGTCTTCTCGGCGGCTAGCCGCCGATCGGCCCAGGCGACGACCGCGCCGGCGGCCTCGGTTGCGAATCCCTTGCCGTGATGGCGCGCGGCCAGGGCGAAGCCGAGTTCGGGCCACCCTTGCATCTCCGGCGCGATCGCGCGCTTGAAATCGGCGAGACCGACTTCGCCGACGAAGTCGCCCGCCCGGTCCTCGATGACCCAGTATCCGAAGCCGAGCAGCTTCCAGTGACCGACGTACGCGAGCAGGCGCAGCCACGTCTGCGATCCGGTCGATGGCTTACCGCCGATGAACTGCGTGACTTTCGGGTCGGACCACATCGCCGCGCACTGCGCGAAGTCTGCGCTGGTATGCCCGCGCAGCCGAAGCCGCTCGGTTTCGAGCAGCGGGACGTCGGTGCCGTCCATCACGCGCTTGCCGTGAGGTCCATGGCGGCAGGCTTCGCTCGGCCGCGACCGTCGCCTCCCGCCTGCGCCTCGCGAGGATCTGGGTCGAGCAATCCGCGCGATCGATCGTATTTTCGGGATAGGACCACCGATAACCGCGCGCCACTTCCACGCGGCGCTGCACGGATTTCGCCGAGGCCTGCGCGTTAGGCCGGGTGTCACGCCCTCACCTAGCCGCAGGCCGCCGCACGAGCCGAGCGCGAATCCGGAGTGCTCTATGGCCGAACAACGACTAGCACTCTTTACTTTGCTTTCGCAGTTGCTGATCGAGTATACCTATGAGTTTGACGCGGCTATGGTTCGCGAGCTCGGAGGATGCGCCGAACCCCCTCCGTCGCTTGCGATGTGGGCCAACGTCCTGCAATACGTGAGCGACGTTGGTGTTACGCCTGCGGAGCTGCGCTCGACGGGCGGTATTGCCGCTCCAACGTTAAAATCGATGATCGACTGCCTCAGGCGCCATGGATGGATAACGATTCGTCCGGGAAAGCTCATCGCGTTGACGGCTGAAGGGCGAGAGGCTGCTCGAGCGTTTCCGAAGGCCATACGGGCAGCCGAGCAGCGATGCGAATCCCAATGGGGAACGGACGTCTTTGCGCCGCTACGGCGCGCGCTCGAAGCCGCATGCGCACGACTTCAGCGAGGCTATCCTGCGTACCCGATGCCTTCGGCGCACCGCGGAGGCCTCCCAGCCGGAGACTAAGCGCACGAATGAGCGCACGCTCCAGAAATGACGTTCGATCCGAAGCAAGAAACAGCGTGTGCCGCGCAACCATGGTCACATCGAAGCGCGCGAGACGCTGCAGTGGTGCGGCGTCTCGTATTTTCAAACCGTCGGCGCTTTATGCGCCTTGGGTTGCGAGTCCGCGCGCAAATTGCCCGCAAGTAGGGATCACGAGCCGAACTATCCGGGACGGGGAACGTCCGCAAAAGTGAGGCGATTGCCGTCGCCGTCAGAAAATTCGACCTTCCGATAAAGGCCTGGGGCAATGCCCATGTCCAAGGGTCGGATTCCTCGATGCGAAAGCGCGGAAATCTGCGCTTCGAGGTCGCTCTTTCCGCACACGTTCCGGCGCGTGATGGAAGGGCGTTGGGGCGCATCGATGGCGTCGACTGCAGGCTTGATACACCTTGCAGCACCGGGTTCGATTCCCGGGCGCTCCAACCGCTCTTGCGCAGTCGCTTGAGATGTGTTATTGTCGGCTACGTATCAAGCCTGCAGTTTCACATCGAAACGCACGAGGCGTCGCAGTAATGCGGCGCCTCGTTTTGTTTATGTTAAGCGGGAAGCGTGCTCCCTCGGCTGTGTCTCCCTAGGCAGTTGGCCGCAAGTCAACGTCGAAGCCGAATGGTGATGATGACGGACACTCCCAGGCGCTCCACCGATACGCCAAGCAACTCCGGGTTCTATTCCCGGATTCTTTAGCCGCCAGGAAGAACCGACGAGAGACTCCGTAGAAACGCGCAATCTCGCATTTTCCAAATGGCGCGCTCGCACAAATGCACTACGCCGATAGTGCAGCAATTTCACGATTGAAGCGGCTCGCTGAACGTGATGCGGTTATTGAAAGGGTCGTACACAGTCAATTCGCGAGTGCCCACTCCTGCTCGACGATGCCCGGGTTCATATACTGATACTTTTTTGGTTGCAGCTCTTCGTGCAATTCGCTTATGCCGGTCATTTGCACGATAACATGCAAGCCCGGTGCTCCATCGCCATGATGCTCACTGAGATAAGACCGTGATGTTCTCGCGGCGCAGTCCCATGAAGAGCGGCGCGCTTTCCTAAAAACGGTGCTCGAACATGAGATTGAAACCAAGATAGTCGATGTACAACTCCTCGGCCCTTCGTTCATCGAACATTCGAAACACGGGCACGACGGAGCTAAACCGCATCGGGAACTCGTAAGCTAGGCTGACTCGGCCGCATCTTGCATGGCCGCGAAGGGCAAGTCTTGAGCGCTATCCGCTCTTTCGATTCCGCGACCGCATTGTCATTTTGCGGTAGCTTTGACTTTCGGCTGCGTGTCCGCCCTAAGTTGCCCGCATGCCGCGGCGATGTCGCGCCCCATGTTGTGCCGCACGGTCACCGGAACTCCCGCCGCTTCGAGCACGCCCGCAAAGCGCCAAATCCGCGCGTCGGAGGTTCCGGCGTACGGCGCGTCGGGGGTAGCGTTGTACGGGATCAGGTTCACGTGATAGAGATGGCCGCGCATGAGCGCGGCTAACTCGCGCGCGCAGTCGTCGTCGTCGTTGACGCCCTCGAGCATCACATACTCGAAGAACACTTTACGATTGGTCGCGCGCACGTAGCGTTCGCACGCGGCCAGCAGCTCCGCCAGCGGATAGCGCCGGTTTACCGGCATGATTCTGGCGCGGATTGCGTCGGTCGGCGCGTGCAGCGAAATCGCCAGATTGACCTGGAGCTTTTCGCCGATGAAGCGATCGATCGCATCGACCAGCCCTACGGTCGAGATGGTGACGTGCCGATGACCCAAGCCGAAGCCATGTGGATCGTTGAGCAGAGCGACCGCATCCATCACGGCCGCATAGTTATGGAATGGTTCGCCCATGCCCATGAACACCACGTTGGTCACGCGCTTGCCGCGGGTCGCCAGTTCGGCCGCAAAAAAGCGCGCCTGATCGAAGATTTCGGTGGCCTGCAGGTTGCGCGTAAATCCCGCCTGTCCGGTCGAACAAAACGCGCACGCGAACGCACAACCGGCCTGCGAGGAGATGCAGACGGTCGTCCGGTCGCCGCGATGTTCCATGAGAACCGCCTCGACTTCGCTGCCGTCGTGAAGCCGAAAGAGACCCTTGCTGGTCTGCCCGTCGTTCGAGCGCTGCACGACCACCGGGTCGATCGATGTAAAGCGCATCCCCCGCTCGACCAAGCTCCGGCGCAGTTCGAGCGGGAGCACGGTGGTCGCCTCGACCCCTGGCCGCAGCTCGCGCGTGGCGGCGCGATAGAGCTGCGCGAGTCGGTACGGCTTAAGGGCATAGGCATCGGCGAACGCGCCGATATCGGGGAAGCCGGCGCGCGCTACGGTCTGGCCGAGCCACACGGCTTTGGGATCTCGCGTCACGGCCGCCATTGTATCACGGCGCGCTCGCCCGCACGGATGCGATTCCCCACGCGCGCTCCGGCGGGGACGCGCAGCGCGACCTCAGCTCGGGAAGAGCGCCGCTTGCTCGGGCGTGCTCTCGCGCTGCGGCGGCGGCTCGTCCAGCTTGGCGCGCACGGCCTTCAGATCGGCCCATACCAGCCGCTTCACCGCCGTCATCTCGCCGCCGGTCTGGCGCAGCACGTAGGCGGGATGAAAGGTCGCCATCAGCGCGATGCCCAGCGGTCCCTCGTACCAGCGGCCACGCATCCGGCTGATCGCAAAATCCGCTCCGAGAAACGTCTTGGCTGCGGGCGCGCCCAAAGCCAGGATCGCCCGCGGCCGCACCGTTGCGATCTGCGCGTCGAGGTAGGAGCGGCAGTTGGCCATCTCGCTCGGATCGGGCGCGCGGTTGCGCGGACCGCTCGGTCCGCTCTGCGTCGGCCGGCACTTGACGGTGTTGCAGATGTAGACGTCCTCGCGTGCGAGCCCGATCGCGGCCAGCATCCGCTCCAGCAGTTGACCGGCCCGGCCGACGAACGGCCGGCCGAGGCGATCCTCCGTTTCGCCCGGACCTTCGCCGACCAGCATCAGATCGGCGCATGGATCGCCCTCGCCGTACACGCTATGCGTTCGCGTGGCGCCGATCGCGCAGCGGCGACAACCTTCGACCGTCTCGGCGGCGGCCGCCAGCAGATCGATGCGCCGCGCGCGCTCGGCGAGCGTCACGCTGCCCCCGATTCACGCGCGACGATCACCGCTTCGCCGAACGCGACCACTTTGCATGAGTCGTCCGGACCCTCCGAAACGTAGAACTGCAGCCCGATGACGGCGTTTGCTCCGAGTGGATCGGCGCGCCGGCAGAGCGCGTCGAGCGCCTCGCCGCGCAGTTGCTCGGCGTCGCTCAGCAGTTCGCCGGAGGCTAATCCGATCAGCATTCCCAGGCTCCGAAAGGTCGAGCGTAGCCGGTTGCGCGGCCGCGACGCAATGCCCGAGACGTACCCGAGGGAGCGCACCGTGCGAAAGCCCTCGAGTTCCTCAAACGTGACGACGTCGTCGCGCGCGATCACGAAGGCCGTACGACCACGTCGCGCAAATGGAGCGCCATGGCGGATTCTTCACCGTCGGTGCTCCTCATCCGCCTGGACGCCATCGGCGACGCGCTCGCGCTGACGCCGCTCCTGGCAGCGCTGCGGCAGAACGCGATCCCGGTCGACCTAGTGCTCGGGCAGGTCAACGCGACGGTCTTTTCCTCGGCGGCGCGGCGAAGGGTCGACGTCGCTCCATTTGCCTTGCGCGCCGGCGACCGGAACAACCGTCGCGCGATCGCCCGATTCGGCGCGAGCCTAGCGCCGCGCGGATACAGCCACGTGCTGGTCGCGACCGAGGACCCGGGCGGCCTTCGGCTGGCCGCCGCAGTCGGCGCGCCACACCGCGTCGGCTTCGTCAACGGCTGGGGGAAGCCGTTGAAGACCCTTTGGGCCGCCTCCCGCCTGACGCGCCGCGTGGTAAGGACGGCCGGCCTCGACCCACGCGCCCCGCACGAGTGCGAGGTGCTCTTCCAGCTCGGTAGCGGCTTGATTGCCGAGCGCGAACCCACCCGCGATCTGGCGCGGTTGCGGCCGCTCTTGCTCGATCTCGAACCGCCACGCGATGGACGCGTCGTGGTACAAGTCACCGATAAGTGGGCGCGCTTGGGGATCGACGATGGCGACGTCGTCGCGCTGCTGCAGCGCGTGCAGGCCTTCGGGATGCGCCCGATCGCCGCCGCCTCGGAGCGTGCCTATGCCGACCGTATCGCGCACCGCGCCGCGCTGGCGATCGAACGCTTCGAGCGCCTTGCAGAGTGGAAAGCGGCCATCGGCGGGGCCGCCGCGTTGGTGGCGCCCGACTCCGGCGCGGTGCACGTGGCCGGGATGGTCGGAACCCCGACGGTGGCGATCTTCCCCCCGGGGCGCAACGCCGCGTTGCAGCGCGCGCGCTGGGCGCCCTGGGCGGCACCGTCGCGCGTTCTCGAAGCCCGCGCCGGCTGGCCGCACGCGGCCGCCGCCGCGCTCGCTCAACTGCTCGCCTGATCCGAGCAGCGCGGCGCGGTGGCGCGGTACAGCACGATTCCGTCGTCGTAGCGCTGCATGCGATACGCCCCCGATGCGATCAGCGCGCGCACGGTCACGCCGTATTCCCGTAGGCGCACCGACATCGGGAATGCCAGATCGATCAGAATATCGCAGGCGCGAACGCGTGCCTCCGGGCGCTCGGGCAGCAGCCGCGCATTCGGGTCGCTCAGCGCCAGATGCGTGTACGCCTCCTCCTGGGTTGCGACGTCGACGTGACGCGGTAAGCGTGCCAAAAAGCGATCGAGGCGCACGTCGCGCTTGGCGATCGGTCGTAGATTCAAGCCCGGATGCAACGGGTCGGCAATCACGAAGCCCAGTACGCACAACGCTACGCACCACCACAGCAGCCCGCGAATGCGTGCCGGTTCCCACGCGCGAACGGCGCACGCAAACGCCACCAGAACGTAGCCGAGCCAAGCGCCGGCGTAATGCGTTCCAAGGGTAAACGTCGTCGGCATCCGCGAAAGCAGCACCTCGGCCAGCGGTGCCGCGGCCAACCACAGCGCACGCGACCGAAACGGAATGAAGAGCAACGGCAGCATGATCAGGACGATGAACCCCAGCCGGGTTGCGATTCCGCCCGGGAATAGGGCCCGCACGTCCGCACCGCTCCACGCATAGAAGCGCACCGGTTGCCAGTGCGCGCCCGGTAGCGCGTGCGGTTGAATCACGGCGAAAAACGCGACGAGCACGAGCAGCGACATCGCGGCGACCAGCAACGCTGCCCGGCCGCGCGAACTCCCGCGATAGTGCCACCAGCCGAGCAGCCCGGCCACGCCTGCGAAGATCGCTTGATCCTCCTTCACGGCCAATACGATCGCCGCCGCGACGACGGCCCAAACCAGGAGACCCCCATCGAAACAGTAGAGCGCCCAGGCGACCGCCGCCGGCGCGAAGCCGTTTTCGTGAAAATCGCCGAAGACCAATCCGGCCAGCGGCGGATAAAGCCAGACGACCAGCGCGCTCAAACGCGCCGTCGAGACCTCGGCCCGGCGGCGTACCAGTGCGTAGATCGGCGGTGCAACCAACGCACCGGCCACGGCCTGCACGGCAATCAAGACGAGCGGCGAATGCACGACCGCTACCAGTGCGCCGACGACGTACAGGATCGGCGAGAAGTGGAACGCCCAGTGGTTCCCTTCTATCGTATTGCAGAAGCAACCGAATGCGCTCGCCGTCGTCTGCGCAAAGATCCCAAAATCGACGAGATTGCGATGTACCGCGTAGCGCAGCACGCCCAGTGCTGTAAAGAGCAGCGCGTAAACCGCGCACCCGATCCAAAGGAGGCGATCACGCACGGCGTTGCTGTAGATACGGCCAGACGAATGGATCGACGTCGCCGTCGAGCACGCGCTGCGCATCCCCGACTTCGACGCCGGTGCGATGATCCTTCACGAGCTGATACGGTTGCAAGACGTAGGAGCGAATCTGCGATCCCCACTCGTTCGCTTGCCGCTCGCCGCGCAGGTCGGTGAGCTTTTGTTCGCGCTCCTCCGCGGCACGCTGCACCAGCTTTGCGCGTAAAATGTTCAACGCGACTTCGCGGTTCTGCGCTTGCGAGCGCTCCTGTTGCGACGCGACGATCAATCCGGTCGGGACGTGAATGATGCGTACCGCCGACTCGGTCTTGTTGACGTACTGTCCGCCGGCGCCGCCCGACTTGAACGTCTCGATGCGCAGATCGTCCGGCTTTATCTCGACGTCGGTGGCTTCGTCGGCCGCGATCTCGGGGATGACGTCGACGGCAGCAAACGAGGTGTGCCGCCGATGGGCGGCATCGAACGGCGACAGGCGAACGAGCCGATGCACGCCGCGCTCGCCGTCGAGCATGCCGTAGGCGTTCCTGCCGCGCACGAAAAAGGTGATCGACTTGAGACCGGCCTCTTCGGCGTCGGACTGATCGACGATTTGGGTAGCGAACCCTTTGCTCTCGGCCCAGCGCAGATACATGCGCGCGAGCATCTGCGTCCAGTCCGCCGCATCGACGCCTCCGGCTCCGGCGAAGATGCTCACGATCGCACCGTGTGAATCAAACTCCCCATCGAAGTTTGCGGCCATCTCGAGTTCCTCGGCGAGCGCGTCGGCCGCGGTAAGGTTCGCGTCGACCTCGGTTGCCGCCGCGCGGTCGTCCGGGAAGAGTTCCAGCATTTCGCCCGACTCGCGAACCAAGGCGTCGAGCCGGTCGAGCGCGCCTATCTCGTCGCGCAGATCGGCCAGTTGCTTCATCGCGCGCTGCGCGGCATCGGCGTCGTCCCAGAAGCCGGCCGCCCGCGATCGCTCGTCTAACTCGGCGATGCGCCGCGTCTTCCCCGCGTAGTCAAAGACGCTCCTTGAGCGCGCGGACGCGGGCGTGAAGGCGCGTGATCACCGTTTGCTGCGAGTCGCTCATAACCGGTTCCGGGTGTTGGCGGCACTCGCACGCTCTCCCTTGTCACCGTAGCGCCGGCGCGTGAACGGTACCGCGCACACCCACGGAGGATCCCCATGAACGTCCAAACCATCGAGACGCCGTTCGGCGGCGCGCTAGGCACCCCGCTCGCCGGAGGGCAGCCGCCGCTCGCACCACCTTTTCTCGGGATCGCGCAGGCCCCGCCGGGCGATGCCATCGCGCGTTTCACGCAACCGAGCACCGTCCAGAGCGGGCCGCTGACCAATCCGTTCGGCAGCATGCTCGGCCAAATCATGCAGATGCTGCAGTCGCTCCTCGGCGCACTCGGAATCGGCGGCTTCGGCGGGGGATTTGGCGGCCTTGGAGGCTTTCCAAATGCGGGCGGAATCGCGAACGGTAACGAGCAGTTCTACGGCAACGCGAACGGCGGCTCGCAAGGCGACCCGCATCTCAGCTTCAACGGCAACACCTGGACCAACATGACCTCACAGCCCGATCTGCTCGAATCGAACTCGATTCCGGGCGGCTTTCAACTGAGCACGCAGGTCACCGCGCCCAACGCCCAAGGCGCCACCTACAATCAGTCGGCGACCATCGCCCTCAACGGCGGAGCCACCACGATCTCGATGAATAACGCCGGTCAACCCTGCATCACCGAGTATGGCCAACAGCTTTCGGTCGCACCCGGCCAGTCGCTTGCGCTCGGGAACGGCACTTCGGTGACCTGCAACGCGAACGGTTCGCTCTCGGTGCTCGCGCAGAACGGCTACGGCGGTCAAATCTCGACGACGCTCACGCCGGCCGGGCAAGGCGTCAACGTGGCCGTCAGCGCCCAAAACGTCGACCTTGGCGGAACGCTCGCCAACGGCGGAAACATCATCCCGTTCGGCTCGCCGTCGAACGCCCCGCTCGGCACCGCGCCCAGCGTGCCGAATGCCTTTACCCGTCCGCCGTTCGAGCCGCCTCTACCGGAGACGCAGACGCCGTTCCCGTGGGAGACGCGCGACCCGTTACAGGTTCAGCCGTAGCGAACAGCGCGAGCCGGCAGGGCGGCGCGCCGCATACGGCCGCATCGCCCGCGCGCTCGTCGCCGCACCGCTCAAGCTGCGGCGCCGTGGCACTTCTTATACTTCTTCCCACTCCCGCACGGGCACAGATCGTTGCGACCGATCTTCGGTTGATCCCGGTGCAAGGGGCGCGTCGGTTCCTCGTCGTCCTTGTTGGTCGCCAGATGTTGCGGACGCCGATCGCTTCCCGGTACCGGGCCGAGCAACTGCTCGACCTCCTGTGGCGCTAGCCGTCCGGGCGCCGCCTGCGGCGTGAGCGCGCCGGAGGGAATCGCCTCGAACTGACCCGGATAGGCTCCACCCATCACATCGGGTGACGGACCGTGCTCGATCACGACGTGGAAGACGCCCTTGACGGCCTCGTCCGCAATGCTCGACTTGAGCATCTCGAAGATCTCGAAGGCTTCCTTTTCGTACTCCACGCGCGGGTCTTTCTGACCGTACCCGCGCAGCCCGATCCCAGTCTTGAGATGATCCATCACGTAGAGATGGTCGACCCACTGCCGGTCGATGATCGGCAGCAGCAGATAGCGCTGCTCCACCACCCGCATGATTTCGGGCGTAACTTCGCGCTCTTTGTCCTCGTACGCGGCGATCGCACGCTCGTGAAGCAGGCGACGAATCTCCTCGCGGTCCTTCTTTTCGAGGTCTTCAACCGAGAGCGTCGACTTGATCGGGAACAACTGCTCGAGCGCATCCAGTATGGCGCCCAAGTCCCAGTCGTGCGGGTTGGCGTTTTCCGGCGCGTTTTGCTCGACGGCCTCATCTACCTTGCCCGCGATGGTCTGTAGCATGAACGTTCGCGAATCGAACGTTCCCTCCAGAATGGCCCGCCGGTCGGCGTAGATGATCTCACGTTGCTTGTTCATCACGTCGTCGTACTCGAGGACGTGCTTGCGGATCTCGTAGTTGTGATTTTCGACCTTGCTCTGCGCGCGCTCGATCGACTTACTCACCAAGCCGGATTCGATCGGCTGCTCGTCGGTAAACCCAACGCGCTCCATGATATTGGTCATCCGATCGCCGCCGAAGAGCCGCATCACTTCGTCTTCCAGCGACACGTAGAACCGAGTCGAACCGGGATCGCCCTGGCGCCCCGAGCGGCCGCGCAGCTGGTTGTCGATCCGCCGCGACTCGTGGCGCTCGGTGCCGATGATGTGCAGTCCGCCTACGGCCGCAACGCCTTCGCCCAGCTTGATGTCGGTTCCGCGACCGGCCATGTTGGTGGCGATCGTCACCTGCGCGGGCTGACCGGCATCCTTGACGATTTCGGCCTCTTGCTCGTGATACTTGGCGTTGAGCACGTTGCACTCGACGCCTTTACGCCGCAACATCGATGCCAGGACCTCGCTCTTTTCGATCGAGCGCGTGCCGACCAGGACCGGACGTCCCTTGGCGTGTTCGGCAATGATCTCGTCGACGACCGCCGCGAACTTCGCCTTTTCGCTCTTGTAAACGATATCGGTGTTGTCCTTACGGATCATCGTTTGATTGGTCGGGATCACGACGACGTCGAGCGAGTAGATGTCGCGAAACTCGCGCTCTTCGGTCTTGGCGGTACCGGTCATTCCGGCGAGATGTTCGTAGAGACGGAACAGGTTCTGGAAGGTAATCGTTGCGAGCGTCTGGTCCTCGCCGCGCACCTTGATGCCTTCCTTGGCTTCGATGGCTTGATGGATTCCATCGGAGTAGCGGCGCCCATGCATGAGCCGTCCGGTAAACTCATCGACGATGATGACTTCGCCGTCGCGTACGATATACTGCTGGTCGCGATGGAACAGATTCCACGCCTTCAGCGCCGCATTAAGTTGATGCGTGAGCTCGATGTTCCGCTGGTCGTATAAGTTCGTGATGCCGAGCATCTTTTCGACCTTAGCCACGCCAGCCTCGGTGATCGGCACAGCATGTGCCTTTTCGTCAACGGTATAATCGACGTCTTTCTTGAGCCTTGGAACGATCTTGGCAAAGTTGTCGTAGAGTTCGGTCGATTCTTGCGACGGCCCGCTGATGATCAAGGGCGTACGCGCTTCGTCGACGAGAATCGAATCGACCTCATCGACTAAAGCAAAGTACAGCTCGCGCTGAACCAAATCTTCGACTTGCCACGCCATGTTGTCGCGCAGGTAGTCGAAACCGACCTCGTTGTTCGTAACGTAGGTAACGTCGGCGCTATACTGATCGCGGCGCTCGGCCGGCTCGAGCCCATGCTGTATGATCCCCACCCGCAAGCCCAAAAACTCGTAGATCGGAGCCATCCACTCGGCGTCGCGCCGCGCGAGGTAGTCGTTCACGGTGACGACGTGGACGCCGCGGCCTTCGAGCGCGCGCGCGTACACCGGCAGGGTCGCGACCAGCGTCTTGCCCTCGCCGGTCTTCATTTCGGCGATTCGACCCTCGTAGAGGACCTGACCGCCCATGATCTGCACGTCGAAGTGACGCATACCGAGCGTGCGCCGTCCCGCTTCGCGGACGACCGCGAAGACTTCCGGCAGCATCGCATCGAGCGCTTCGCCCGCGGCGAGGCGCTCGCGAAACTCGGCGGTTTTGGCTTTCAGCGCCTCGTCGGAGAGCGCTTCCATCGCCGGCTCGAGCGCGTTGACGGCGACCGCCGTTCGACGCAACCGGGCGACCTCTCGCTCGTTGCCGTCGAAGAGACCCTTAATGAATGACATGAGAACGGTGTGCTTTCTCCATGGATGCGAGCCGACCCGGCTTCTGCCCGGTCGCCTGAGCGCTACCCGGCCAGCGGGAGCGAGATCGTAAACGTACTTCCCTCATCCTCTACGGACCGCACCGTCAGGGTGCCGCGATGCACCCCAACGATCTTTCGGGCCACGTAGAGACCGATACCCGATCCGGCAATCCCGAGCCGCCGCGCGTTGCTGGCACGCCCGAAGCGGGTGAACAATCCGGCCACCTCGTCGGCCGGAATTCCGATGCCGCAGTCGCTGACGTCGATGAAGGCGCGCTCGCCCTCGACGTGCACGCGCACGCGCGTCTCCCCGTCGGAGTACTTTAGCGCGTTCGAGAGCAGGTTGTCGATGACGTGGCGGAAACGCTGCGGATCCAGCTCCACCGGAACGGGCTGCTGCGGGATTTCGACCGCGACGCGCGGGTTGCTGGCGGCGATCGCATTCACGCACTCGGTGATGAAGGCGCCAAGATCGGTGACCGTGCGCGCCAGCGAAAAGCCTTCGGACTGCGTCTGCGCCAGCACCAGCGCGTCGTCCGACAGGCGCACCAGGCGCTGGGTCTGCGCGAACACGGTTTGAATCTCCTCGTGGTGCGGCGAATCCTCTTCCAGGAGCAACTCGCAGTACCCCAGGATCACCGTCAACGGTCCCTTGAAGTCGTGCGCCAGCATCGCAAGCAGATCGTCCTTGAACTCACTCGACTCGCGCAAGGCCTGGTTGGCGCGCAGCACCTCTTCGTAGAGTTCGATATTTCGTAGAGCGAGCGCCAGCAACGCTCCAAGCTCCTGGAGCAGTCGGAGTTGCTCGCGATTGACGCGCGTGCTGCCGACCCCAACGAGCAAAAACGCGTCGACGCTCACGCCGCCGCTTTCGGCCGATGCCTGAACCAGCGGAATCATCGCGTAGCCCGGACCGTCGATCAGCCGCTGTACCCGGCGATCGTCGCTGGCGACCAGCCGCTCCACCCGGCTTCTGAGATCGAATCCGCTGGCCTCGATAAGGGCGTCCGTGTCCTCGCCCGATTTTCCGATGGCGGCGTACTCGCTC
>DAIDGS010000012.1 GCA_027459845.1 Vulcanimicrobiota bacterium
ACCGGTACCGACTTCGCGTTGATGGCGCGTGGCGGTGTAGCCCATCGGCTCGGCCGCGAACTCGGCTTGCTGGAAGTCGGCATACGCCGCCATGCCGCGCGCCTTGAAATCGTGGGCGAGGGTGAAGAAGCTGTAGTTGAGCGCGTGAAATCCGGCCAACGTGATGAACTGGAACTTGTAGCCGAGCGCGTTGAGCGTCTCGCGGAACGAGGCAATCGCCGCTTCGTCGAGCTTCTTTTTCCAGTTGAACGACGGCGAGCAGTTGTAGGCGAGCAGCTTGCCGGGAAAACGCTCGTGAATCGCTTGCGCGAAGCGGCGCGCTTCCTCGATGTTGGGCTCGGAGGTTTCGACCCATAACAGGTCGGCAAACGGCGCGTAGGCGAGGCCGCGCGCGATCGCGGCGTCCAGCCCGCCGCGCATGCGGAAGAATCCTTCGGGAGTGCGCTCGCCGGTGAGGAACGGCTTGTCGCGATCGTCGACGTCGCTGGTGATGATGTGCGCGCCGTTGGCGTCGGTGCGCGCGACGATCACGGTCGGGACGTCGAGAACGTCGGCCGCCAGGCGCGCCGCCTGCAGGTGGCGCACCGCCTGCTGCGTGGGGATGAGCACCTTGCCGCCGAGGTGCCCGCACTTCTTCTCGGAGCTGAGTTGATCTTCGAAGTGGACGCCGGCGGCGCCGGCGGCGATCATCGCCTTGGTGAGCTCGAAAACGTTAAGCGGACCGCCGAAGCCGGCCTCGGCGTCGGCCACGATCGGCAGGTACCAATGCGCGCCGCCGTTCCCCTCGAGCGTTTCGATCTGGTCGAGACGGGCGAAGCCGTTGTTGATGCGTTCGACGAGTTGCGGCACGCTGTTGACGGGGTAGAGGCTTTGATCCGGATACATCTGACCGGCGGCGTTGGCGTCGGCGGCGACCTGCCAGCCGCTGCAGTAGATCGCCTCCAATCCGGCGCGGGCTGCCTGGACGGCTTGATTGCCGGTGAGCGTTCCGAGCGCAGCGGTCGGCGCCGGCCGGTGGAGCAGGTTCCAGAGGCGCTGCGCGCCGAGCCGGGCTAAGGTGTGCTCGACGACCAGGCTTCCCTGGAGCCCCAGGGCGGTCTCGGCCGAGTAGCGGCGTTCGATGCCATGCCAGCGGGCGTCGGTCGCCCACTGCCGCTCGAGGTCCTGCGCGCGTTGGTTGCTCGTCACCGTCGATCTCCTCTGCTAGTTGGATGGATGCGGATCAATCATTGGATCGATCTATTGGATCGATTGTCTAATACCAATGGATCGTTGTATTCTGTATAGCAGAGAACGCTGCGATCAGTCAATATAGCGCATTATTATTTTTATCACATCAGACATGCGCGGCCGCCTCGTGCGCGACACGTGGGAAGCGCGCTAGCCGAGCGTCGGGAGCGGCAAGGAGGGGCGCGCGGCGAGGTCCGGGGCGATCGGCCGGTGCGATGCCAGCGCGTCCAGCATGAGCTCCAGCGCGCGATCGAGCTGGGGGTCCATGCCGGCGCGGTAGTCGTGCGGGGCGACGTCGACCTCGACGTCGGGATCGGTGCCGTAGTTCTCAACCTTCCAGCCCACGTCGCTGAACCAGAACGAGAACTCGGGTTGGGTGGTCAGCGACCCATCCACCAAATGGTGGTAGGGATCGATGCCGATGACGCCGCCCCAGGTGCGCTTGCCGACCAACGGACCCAAGCCGTACAGCTTGAAGCAGTGGCTGAAGATGTCGCCGTCCGACCCGGCAAACTGATTGGTGATCGCCACCATCGGACCGCCGACCGATTCGGGCGGATACGGCACCGGCGCGCCGTAGCGCGGCACGTCGTACCCGACCCGCCGCCGCGCCAGCTTCTCGAGCAGCAGCGGCGAGACGTGCCCGCCGCGATTGTAACGCACGTCGACGATCAACCCTTGGCGCTCGAACTCGCTGAGATAACCGCGGTGGAACTCGGAGAATCCCCACGGTCCCATGTCCGGAACGTGCAGGTAGCCGACCTTGCCGTCGGTCCGCGCGTGCACGATGCGGCGGCGCTCCTCGACCCACGCGCGATAACGCAGTGCCGACTCGCTGCGCAGCGCCTTTACCAACACCGTGCGCTCGTCACCCTTACGCGAGCGCAGCGTGAGCGCCGTTTCGCGCCCGGCGGTGTTGACGAGCAAGCGATCCGGTCCGCAGTCGCGCGTAAGCCGTTTGCCGGCCACGGCAACGATCGCGTCGCCTTCGCGCACGTCGAGTCCGGGTTCGGCCAGCGGTGAGTCTTGATCGCGATTCCAGGAGTCGCCGCGATAGATGCGCGTGATGCGATACCCTTCGCGCGCGTCGTCCCAGATCGTCTCGGCACCCAAAAAGCCGCGCTGATACTGGGGCGGGATGCGATAGTCACCGCCGTACTCGTACGCGTGCGACGTTCCCAGTTCGCCCTGCATCTCCCAGATCAAATCCGAGAGCTCGCCGCGCGTCCGAATGCGCGGCAGCAGCGCGGCGTACCGATCGTGGACGCGATCCCAGTCGATATCGCTCATGTCCTCGACCCAAAACTGCTCGGTTTGCAGCCGCCAAGCTTCGCGGAACATCTGCGCCCATTCGTCGCGCGGCACGATCTCGACGTCGGCGCGGTCGAGGTCGATCCAACCGCTGCGCCGGCCGGCATCGGCCGGCGGCTTGGGTTCGTCGCCGTCTTCGGGAAGTTCGAGCGAGGCGTCGATCGCACGCACCCGATCGCCCGAACCGTAGATCAAGGTTCGGCCGTCGAACCCGAGCCGGATCGCGTGGCACTCGTTAGCGACCGTGGCGCTACGCTGCGACTCGAACTCGTAGGCGATCAGCGTGCCGGCCGGGTCGTCGTCGCGATCCTCGCGCCGCGTGGGCTTGATCCCGGCGACCGGAAAGCGCGTGAAGAGCACGCGCCCGCGTGCGGCGACGATTTGCCCGTACTCGCCCTCCTCGACCGGAAAGCCGAGCACGCGTCCGGTGATGCCGTCGAAATCGATGGCGACGTCGCGCGGCTTGGCGCTCTTCGACTCTTCGTCGCGGTCGCGATCGTGGTCGCGGTGCAGCGGGCGTGGTGCCGGAACGAACGGTGAGGGTACGTCGTCGCGCAACGTTACCACAAACGGTCGGCTGGCCTGCGGAAAGCTCAAGTCGAACTGCAGTGCGTCGTAGACCGGGTTGAAGTCGCGCGTCGAGATGAAGAACAGATACTTGCCGTCGGGGTCCCAGGTGGGCGATCGATCGGTGCGTAGCGGTGAGGTTACGTCGTGTACCTTGCCGGAGCGCGTCTTTGCGACGCGCACGATCGAGGTTCCGGTCGACGGCCACCACGCGTACGCGATGAAACGTCCGTCGGGAGAAAATGCGAGATCGGTGACGCGATGCGCGGGACTGGTGTCGATCACGCGCACCTTGCCGTCGTCGATATCGAGAACGCAGAGTTCGTGACGATGGTTCGCAAAGGCGACGACGTTGGCAGCCGGCGAGGCGACCAGCTCGGTCACGCGGCCGATGTCGCCGTTGGTGACCAGTTTCGGCTCGGCATCGCCGGCGTCGATGCGCCCGATCGCGATCTGCTCGTAGCCGTTGAGATCGGTCACGTACACGGCGCGCTTGCCGTCGTGAAGCCACTCGAGCAGCCGCACGCGTGCGCGGCTGCTGCCGGCGCGCCGGACGGCCGCTCCCTCGAAGAGCGGCATCGTAAACGCCTGGCCGCGCGCGACGAACGCTAGCGCGGTGCCGTCGGGGCTCGGCGCGAAGCTTTCGAGCAAGTCGCCGGCGCCCTCGAAGCGGCGAACCGTCTGCGGTGCCGCCGACGCCGCAGCGATCGCGAGCCGCCGCACCGACCCGTCGGCATTGTCGTAGAGCGCGATCTCGCCGCCGGCACCGTAGACGACGCGGCTGCCGTCGGTCGACGGAAAGCGCGCGTAGTACTCGTTCTCGCTGGTGTGACGGGTCACGCCGCTGCCGTCGGGCGCGCACGAGTAGAGGTTCCCAATGCCCTCGTGGTCGCTCAAGAAGAAGACGCGTCCGCCCACCCACATCGGCCAGGTCGGATTCCCGTCCGGTAGCGCGAGCCGGTCGAACGCCTCGCCCCCAGGCCGTTCCACCCACACTTCACCGGCCGTGCCGCCGCGGTAGCGCTTCCAGCGTGCCGCGTCGTTGGCGTTGCGGCCCAAGAGCATCCGCCCGGTGGGATCGAGGTCGAAGCTGCGTGCGTGCCCGACGTTGAGTTCGCGCATCGGGCCGCCGGTGCGCGCCACCGCGAACGGTCGCGTCTCGCCTTCGTACCAGGTCGCCGGATTGGCGACGAAGTGGATGTCGGCGCCGTCCGCGCTCCAGCCGACGACCGCGACCAACGTGGCGCCGGCAAACGTGAGGCGCTGTGGCTGACCGCCCCCGGCGGGCATGACGTACACTTCGGGATTCCCTTCGTCGGTCGACACGAATGCGATCCACGCACCGTCGGGCGAGAGACGCGGCGAACTGCACGTGCCGAAGGACGCGGTGAGCCGTACCGCCGCCCCGCCGGTCGCCGCAACACTCCAGAGGTCGTCCTCGCAGACGAACACGACCCGGTCGCCCGCGATCGTCGGGTAACGGTAATAGCCTTGATCCATGACCGAGCTAGCTTGGCGTGCTAGTCGCCGGGGCCCTCGTTAAGCATACGACCGAGCGTCGCGTTGAGTTCGGCGGCGTTGAGCAACGCGGTGAAGAAGGGGACTAAAGTCGGAGTACGCGAGCGGCGCTGAAAGGGCAGCATCGGTCCATCCCATGCAAACTGGGTGGGGCGCTCGCCGGCGACGCTGCGGAAGAGCAGATCGGCATAGAGCGCGTTGCCCCAGCCGAACGAGGCACGCGTGAAGCGCCAGTAGCCGTTGGGATAGAAGCTCTCGTGAATCAACCCGTCGCGACTATCGGTTTCGGCCAGCGTTGTAATCGCTTCCGCAACCTCGAGCGACGAGGTCGCCGTCAGCGCGCGTCCCATGATCCCGAGCGGCCACACGTAGCCGTGCGGTGTATGCGGGCTCCCCAGCCCGGCCGCATAGCGTCCCGAAAAGTAGTACGGGTCGCTGCGGCTCAGGGTGAAGCTGCGGGTGTTGAGGTAGATCGGATCGGTCGCCGCCGACCAGTCGATATACGGAAGCGAGGTCAGGTCGGGGATGTTCGCGTCGTCCATCAAGGCGTAATGTCCGAGCCCGTCGGTTTCGTAGGCGTACATCCAAACGCGGCGCGCATCGTTCCAGAATATCCCGTAGCGCAGGATGCCGGTTTCGACGCGTTCGCCGACGCGCTGGGCGGCGTCGGCGAGTGCCGCGTCGCGAAAGCCGTAGCGGGCGAGCTGCACGATGTCGCGCAGCGCGACCGCGGCCAGCGCGTTCTGCGGGATGTTGAAGTGATAGCGCACCGGATCGTCGGATGGCCGAAACGCACCCCAGATCAAGCCGGTGCCGTCGGCATAGTTGGGATCGCTATCGACCGGTCGCGAGAACCGATAACGACTGCAGGTGCGGTGCTGCTGCTCGCAGCGATAGGTCGAAACGACGAGGTCGAGCGCGCGGTGGAAAGCCGGGGTGAAGATGGAGTCGTCCTGCGTGTGGCGCCAGTAGACCGATGCCAGGATGACCGGCCACGCCAACGAGTCCACCTCCCACTTGCGCTCCCATATGGTGTAGTTGGCGCGAAAGGCATTGGCATAGGAATCGGTATCGATGTTGCGGGCGTCGCGTTCGATGACGCCCGCAAAGCGCGCCTGAAGGATCGGAAAGGAACGCTGGAAGCGCAGGTACGGGATCGTCTGCGCCGACGAGTCGCGCAGCCACATGGCCGGAATGTCGCCGGTTTGCACGTACGTCGTCGCGTCGTCTTCTAAGAAGAAATCGGTGAAGAGCGTATGAAAGAGGCTTGCGGTCTGGATATCGCGCGTGCGCTTACCGGTGAGCGGGACGACCAAGACCTGGCCGTAGCCGGCCGAGCCGCACGCCAGCACCAGCGCGCAGACGAGCGCGACGACGCGGATGGCACTCCGCAGGATCGTCACGGGCCGTTGGGATCTTGCGATGCGAGATATCCGAGCGTCGCGTTGAGTTCCGCCGAATCGCTCAACTGCGTTCCCAGCGACGTAATGGTAGGGATTTCGCTGACGACTTCGAGTGGCGGCTCGATCGCGTTGAGCGTGACGAACGGCACGATGCGATAGCCGGCCACCGTGCGAAAGAGCAGGTCGGCCCAAAAGGCGTTGGCCCAGCCGAACTCGGGACGGGTAAAGTGCGCGGGATCGTTGGGATCGATCGACTCGTGCATCAATCCGTTGAGCGTATCGCTGTCGTCGAGCATGCTGATGTCGGCCACGATGGTGGACGGGTCGGTGCTGGTCATCGCCGCACCGATGATGCCGAGTGGCCAGACCCAGCCCTTGGGCGTGTGCGGGCTGCCCAGGCCGGTGGCGAACTTGCCGCTGTAGTAGTACGGATCGTTGAAACTGAGGGTAAAGCGGCGGGTGTTGCGATAGACCGGATCGAGGATCGAACACCATCCGATGTACGGCAACGTGGTGAGGTTCGGGATGTTGGCGTCGTCCATCAGGTTGTCGTGCCCGTACCCGTCGGTTTCGTAGACGTACATCCACCCGCCGTACTTAGGGTCCCACGTCCGTCCGTAGGTAAGGACGCCGATTTGCACCTGGTCGGCGAGTTTGGCCGCGTTGGTGGCCAGCGTGCGATCGCCAAACGCGTCGTTCGCGAACGCCGCCAGCAGCCGCAGTCCGATTACGGCAAACATGTTCTGGGGAATGTTGAAGTGGTAGGTCACCGGATCGTCGGAAGGGCGAAAGGCGCTCCAGATCATTCCGGTGTCGGGATTGTACGCCGCCTGCGTCGGAACCGGGTGCGGCCACACGTAGTGGCTGCACGTGGCGTGCTGCGTTTCGCACTGCAGCGTGGCAACGATGGTTTGCATCGCGCGATGGAGCGTCGGCGTGAAGACGTGCCGGTCGTGGGTGTTTTCGTAGTAGACGAAGGTCAGCACCATCGGCCAAGCCAGCGAGTCGATTTCCCACTTGTCTTCCCAAACGTGGTAGTCGGCGCTAAAGGCCTCGGCGTGCGGATCGACGAGAATGTTTTTGGCGTCGCGCTCGATGACGCCGCGAAAGATGTGGCGCATTCCGTGGAACGCGCTCGCAAAACGAACGTAAGGGATGGTTTGTGCGGCCGAGTCGCGCAGCCACATCGCCGGAATGTCGCCGGTTTGCACGTACGTCGTTCCGTCGCGCTCGGGGAAGAAGTCGTTGAAAAACTCGTGGAATAGGATCGCGGTTTGAATCGGGCGGATGCCGCGCGCGACCGGAATGTTGAGCGTTTGCGCGGTGACCGCAAGGCTCGGTGCGAGCGCGCAGGCGAGCGCGAGAAGGCTCGTAAGGAGTCGTCGCCGGATCGCGCGCGTGCGATGCATGAGCCGTGGCCTTCGCGTCGTGCGGCGCGCCTCCCCGCTGAAGGTCGGCGCGCCTCCGGTCCGCAATCTTTCAGGCTCGTGATTGATTGCGACGGACTCCTACGCGCTTTCGAGGCGCGATCGCCGCGCGCGCTGGCGCGCGCGATCTCGTGGGCCGAATCGGGTCGTGCGGCCGAGTTGATTCGTCGCGTCTTCGCGCGGACCGGTCGTGCCATGTCGATCGGACTGACCGGTCCGCCGGGGGTTGGAAAGTCGACCCTCTCGGCCGCACTGGTGCGCAAAGCGCGCGCGCTCGGCAAGAGCGTCGGGGTGGTGTCGGTCGATCCGAGTTCGCCCTTTTCGCACGGCGCGCTCCTGGGCGATCGCATTCGTCTGGCCGAGCACTTTACCGACGAAGGCGTCTTCATTCGTTCGATGGCGAGCCGCGGGCATCTCGGTGGCGTGGCCGGCGCGACGGCCGACGCGGTCCTCTTGATGGACGCCTTCGGGCTCGACGTGGTGCTGGTCGAAACGGTCGGTGTCGGCCAGAGCGAGATCGAAATCGCCGAGCTGGCGCACACCACGCTGGTCGCGCTGCAGCCCGGCAGCGGCGACTCGATACAGGTGCTCAAGGCGGGAATCATGGAGATCGCCGACATCTTCGTGGTCAACAAGGCCGACCACCCGATGGCCAACCAAATGCGCCGCGAGATCCGCGCGATGATGGAGATGCTGAGCTTCACCGGATGGGTTCCCGAACTGGTGATGACCCAGGCGCTTGCCGGTGACGGCATCGACGCGCTGTGGGCCGCGATCGATCGGCATGCGATCTACCTCAACGCCAGCGGCGAGATGGCCGTTCGGCGACGCGCGGCCTTCGCGCATCAGGTTCGTCAGCTGGCGCTGGGGCGGCTGGAGCGTCGCCTGGATCGGGCGGTGTGCGGCGACTTCGCCGCGGGGCTCGACCCGTACGCCGCCGCCGAGGTGGTGCTGGCGCAGTTCGGGGAGGAGCGCGGCGAGGATGCGGTCGGGCCGGGCCCGGCGCGACCGCCGCGCGCCATCGTGAAGGGCCTCACCTAAGATCCGCCGCCGTGCGTCGGCACTTGGGGAAATGGTGGGAGGTTCGTCGAAGGGAGGCGGCTCTATGGCCAAGATGATCGATCGGCCGAGCGGCTTGGCCGCCACGGCCACGCCGGAGTTCGAGGCGCAACGCGAGCGCTGGGAGGTCGCCTCGGCCCAGGGAACGCCGCGGCGCGGCCCCGGATCGGGGGCGACCGACCGGACGCTCTCGGATATTCCGCTCAAGACGGTCTACGGGCCGGCCGACGTCGATCACCTCGATTTGGCCCGCGATCTCGCGTGGCCGGGTGAGTTTCCGTACACGCGCGGCATCCATCCCAACGGTTATCGCGACCGGCTCTGGACGATGCGACAGTTTGCCGGCTTCGGCAACGCGCGCCAGACCAACGAGCGCTATCATTTCCTGCTCGAACAGGGGCAGCACGGCCTCTCGGTTGCCTTCGATATGCCGACGCTGATGGGCTACGATTCCGATCAGCCGCAAGCGCGCGGCGAGGTTGGAAAGTGCGGCGTCGCGATCGACTCGCTGGCCGACATGGAGACGCTCTTCGAGGGCATCGACATGGGCGACATCACGACCTCGATGACGATCAACGGACCGGCCGCCATCGCGGTCGCCCAATACATCGCCGCCGCGGAGAAGAAAGGCATTCCGCGCGCCAAGCTGGGCGGAACCATTCAAGCCGACATCCTCAAAGAGTACATCGCGCAGAAGGAGTGGATCTTTCCGCCCCGGCCGCACATGCGCATCATCGTCGACATGATTGCGTTCTGCACCGAACAGATGCCGAAGTGGAACACGATCTCGATCTCCGGCTATCACATTCGCGAAGCCGGGTCGACGGCCGCGCAAGAACTCGCGTTTACGCTGGCCGACGGGTTTGCCTACGTCGAAGCGTGCATGGCCGCCGGGATGGACGTGGACTCGTTCGCGCCGCGGCTTTCCTACTTTTTCAACTCGCACATCGACTTCTTTGAAGAGATCGCCAAGTTCCGCGCGGCGCGCCGCATTTATGCCCGGCGCATGCGCGATACGTACGGCGCGAAGGACCCGCGTTCGTGGAAGCTGCGCTTTCACACCCAAACGGCCGGCTGCAGCGCCACCGCGCAGCAGCCCGAAAACAACATCGTGCGGGTTGCCTACGAGGCGATGGCCGCAGTGCTGGGCGGAACGCAGTCGCTGCACACCAACTCGATGGACGAAGTGCTCGCACTTCCGACCGAAAAGTCGGTCGAGATCGCGCTGCGCACCCAGCAGGTTCTCGCGTACGAAACCAACGTCACCAACGTCGTCGACCCGCTCGGCGGATCGTACTTCGTGGAAGCGCTGACCGACGAGATGGAACGCCAGGCCGAAGCGTACTTTTCGCAGATCGCGGAATACGGCGGCGTGGTCGAAGCGATCGAAGCGGGATTCTTCCAAAAGGAGATCGCCGAGGCGAGCTATCGCTACCAGCGCTCGGTCGAGAGCAAAGACCGCGTGATCGTGGGCGTCAACGCGTATCAAAAGGACGAGTCGATCGAGGACATCGACCTCCTGCGCATCACCGAAGAGATGGAGCGCGAGCAGGCACGTTCGGTGCAAAACGTCCGCGCGACGCGCGACCCGGCACCGGTCGCGGCGACGCTGGAGCGCCTCGCGCAAGCGTGCCGCGATCCCAAGGACAACCTGATGCCGCACTTGATCGACTGCGTGAACGCGTACTGCACCGAAGGCGAGATCGTCGAAGCGATGGTGAGCGTTTACGGCCGCTACACCGAGCGGTCGGTCTTTTAAGGAAGCCGCGTCCGTGCGCTGGAGAACCGACATCGAACGCCAACGTCTGCGCAAGACCCTCACCGAGGCTCGCCGCAAGCTGGAGGAAGCCTTGAGCTTGACGCTCAGCCGTCGCGGAGCGGAAGCCGGCAAGCGCGACGCCGGCCAGCAGGGTCCGCGATGAGCCGGCCGCTACGCATCGTGGTCGCCAAGGCCGGCCTCGACGGACACGACCGCGGTGCCAAGGTGATCGCCCGCGCGTTGCGCGACGCCGGCATGGAAGTGATCTACACCGGGTTGTTTCAAACGCCCGAACAGATCGTTCAGACGGCCATACAAGAGGACGCCGACGGGATCGGGCTCTCGATCCTCTCGGGCGCGCACATGACGCTCTTTCCGCTGGTGGTCGATCAACTGCGCGAGCAGGGCGCCGACGACATCGTCTTCTTCGGGGGCGGGACGATCCCGGCGGACGATGCCGCCGAACTGAAGCGTCGCGGCGTGCGCGCGATCTTCACCCCGGGCGCGCCGCTGCAAGAGATCGTCGACTTCGTCAATCGCGAGTGCGGTAAGCGCCGCGAACTCGTCGGCTGACCGAGCCCTTCATGAAGGTTCGAACTCGGGTCGCGCCGTCGCCGACCGGCGATCCGCACGTGGGCACGGCCTACGTCGCGCTGGTCAACTACTGTTTCGCGAAGCGCCACGGTGGCGAGTTCATCCTGCGCATCGAAGACACCGATCGCGCGCGCAGTACCGCCGAGAGCGAAGCCGCCATTCTCGATTCGCTGCGGTGGTGCGGGTTGCATTGGGACGAAGGTCCGGACGTCGGCGGACCGCACGGCCCGTACCGTCAGAGCGAGCGATCGGCGATCTACCGCGAGTACGCGGCGCGCCTGCTCGCATCCGGGGACGCCTTTCGCTGCTTCTGTACCCCCGAGCGCCTCGACGCGATGCGCGTCGCGCAGCGCGCGGCCGGGCAACTGACGCGCTACGACGGACTGTGCCGCACCTACGACGCGGCCGAGGTCGCGCGCCGCGAAGCGGCCGGCGAACCGAGCGTGGTACGGCTGCGTGTCCCGGACGACGGAACCTGCATCGTCGAGGATGGCCGACGCGGGCCGATCGAGTTCGAGTGGTCGAGCGTCGACATGCAGGTGCTGCTGAAGTCGGACGGACTGCCCACCTACCACCTGGCCAATGTCGTCGACGATCACCTCATGGAGATCACCCACGTCTTTCGCGGTGAGGAGTGGGTTTCGAGCGCGCCCAAGCACATGCTGCTCTATCGCTACTTCGGCTGGACCGCGCCCAAGCTCACGCATCTGCCGCTGCTGCGCAATCCCGACAAGAGCAAGCTCAGCAAGCGCAAGAATCCAACCGGAATTCTCTTTTACCGCAGCCTGGGATACGCGCCGGAGGCGCTGCTGAACTTTCTCGGCTTGCTGGCGAATCCGGCGCACGAAGGCGTCGAGGAGTTGATGGACCTCGCGCACTTGGTAGAACGCTTCGATCCGGCACAGATTCCGCTGGGAGGCCCGGTTTTCGACGTCGGCAAGCTCGATTGGCTCAACGGCCGATTCCTGCGCGAGCGGCTCGACGACGCGCAGTTCGTCGAGCGCGTGCGTGCCTGGGGCGCCTCGCCGGAGCGCATGCGCAAGATCGCCGCGCTGGCGCGCCCGCGCGTCGAGCGCCTGAGCGATTTGGGTCCGCTTCTCGCGTTCCTCTTCGCCGGCCGGCTCGCGATCGCGGCCGATCAACTGCGTGGCGGAAAGCTGGAGGATCGGCAAGTACGCCAGGCGCTGCAGTATGCGTTGTGGGAACTCGATCGGCTCGACGAGTGGCGCGTATCGGGCATCGAGGCGACGTTCGTCGGGATCGCGCAGCGGCTCGGCGTAAAGTTTCGCGACGTGGCGCGTCCGTTCTATGTCGCGATTACCGGATCGCCGACCTCGATCCCGCTCTACGATGCAATCGAGCTACTGGGTCGCGACGTCGTGCGCGAACGGCTACGCGTCGCGCTCGGCCTCTTGGGCGTTCCGAGCAAGCGCGAACTCGACGCTTGGTTTGAAGAATGGAAGGGCGTATCGTGATTCGCGGCATCGTTCTGGCTGCCGGTAAGGGGACGCGCATGAAGAGCGCGCGCCCCAAGGTGCTCCACGACCTGTGCGGGCGCCCGATGCTGTGGTACGTCGTGCGCGCGCTGCGCGACGCGGGCGTCGACGAGGTGACGGTGGTTGCCAGCCGCGAGCTCGAACCCGAGCTCGTCGGGTTCGCGGTGCGTAGCGTCGTGCAAGCGGAGCAACTGGGTACCGGCCACGCGGTGCGGATCGCGCTCGAGCAGATGGACGTGCGCGTCGGCGGACGGCTGCTGGTGGCCTGCGGCGACATGCCGTTGGTCGATGCGGCGGTCTTTCGCGCCGTGCTCGACGCGCTCGGCCGCGACGGCGCCCCGATGGCGCTGGTGACGGCGCACATGAGCGCCGAGTCGACCTTCGGGCGGATCGTGCGCGAGGGTGGCCGCGTGCGGCGCATCGTCGAGGTGCGCGATGCCGGCCCCGACGAGCTGGCCATCGACGAGATGAATGCCGGCATCTATGCCTTTGACGAGGCGGCGTTGCGCGATGCGGTACCGGACCTGCGTGCCGACAACGCCCAGCGCGAGTACTACCTGACCGACACGGTCGCGCGCTTTTCCGAGCGCGGCAACGACGTCAACGCGGTGGTTTGCCCCGACCCCGCGCAGGTGCTGGGCATCAACGATCGCATCGAGCTCGCGCGGGCGCGCGCCGAGATGAACGCTCGGTTGTGCGCGGAGCACATGCGCGCCGGAGTGACCATCGTCGATCCGCGAACCACCTACTTGGAGCCGGAACTGCGCATCGGAGCGGATACCGTCATCTATCCCAACACCAGCATCGGCCGTCTATCGGAGATCGGCAGTGGGTGTACCGTCGGTCCAAACGCACGCCTCTCGAACGCCAAAATCGCCGACCGCGTCGAGGTGCGCGAGAGCGTCGTCACGGACGTGACGATCGGCGACGGCACGACCGTCGGCCCGTACGCGCATCTGCGCGGAGGTTCCGAGCTGGGCGCGAGCGTGCGCGTGGGGAACTTCGTGGAAGTCAAGAACTCGGGGCTTGCCGACCGCTCCAAGGCCGCGCACCTCGCATATCTGGGCGATGCGTCGGTCGGCGAGGACAGCAACATCGGTGCCGGAACCATCACCGCGAACTACGACGGCAAGACCAAGCATCGCACGCGCATCGGGAAGAACGTGCGGATCGGTTCGAACTCGTCGCTGATCGCGCCGGTGGAAATCGGCGACGATGCGCTAACCGGGGCGGGCGCGGTGGTAACCAAGGACGTTGCCGCCGGCAGTCGCGTGGTCGGAAATCCGGCCCGACCGCTGCCTTAGCCGGCCGCTTCCGATGCGTTCGCGAGCGCTTCGGCGCTGCGACGCACCCCGTCGAGCAAGATTTCGAGATCGGCTTCGGTGGTGCGATGGTTGGTGATATTGACGCGAATCGCGCGCCGGCCGCCGATGGTGGTGGCCGACGTGACGACCGTTCCGCTCTCCTGCAGCCGGACCACGATCGCGTCGGTGAGCGTGTCGAGTGCGGCATCGTCCAGCCCGGGCGCGCGGTAGCGAAAGCAGACGATGTTGAGCTGCACCGGGGCCAGCAGTTCGAGGCGTTCGTCGGCATCGATCGCTTGGCCCAACCATTGGGCTTGCTCCACGTTGCGCGCGATTGCGGCACCGAGCGCGCGCGCCCCGAACTCCCTGATGGTAAACCACACTTTGAGCGCGCGAAATCCGCGTGAAAGATCGACCGTGAAGTCGGTAAACCATGGGCTGCCGCCGGCCAGTCCGTGCGACATCCGCGTCAGGTAGGCCGGCGACGAGGCGAACGTCTCGCGGTGCAGCACCCCGTCGCGCACGATGACGCAACCGGCGTCGTACGGAACGTGCAACCATTTGTGAAAGTCGAAGGCGATCGAGTCGGCGCGCTCGATGCCGCGCAAGCGTGGAGCGACGCTCGGCGCGAGGATCGCGGTAGCGCCGAAGGCGCCGTCGACGTGGAACCACAGCCGCTCGCTCGCGGCGACGTCCGCCAGGGCATCGAGATCGTCGATCGCGCCGACGTCCACCGTGCCGGCGTTGCCGATCAGCAGAAACGGCGTACGCCCGGCGCGCCGGTCTTCGGCGACGGCCCGCGCCACCTCATGGGGATCGGTGCGGTGGAGCGCGTCGCAGTTGAGCACGCGTAGCGAAGCGGCCCCGAGCCCGGCGATCTCGAAGGCACGGCGGAGGCAGCCGTGCGTGGCGCTCGACGCGTAACCGACCAGCCGCGGTGCCTCGAAGAGCCCATCCTCGCGCACGCTCGGCCCCAGCGCGCGGGTGCGGGCGACCAGCAGCGCGATCAAGTTGGCCAGCGACGTTCCGCCGGTCATCACGCCGCTGGCGCCTTCGGGAAAACCGAACAGCACGCGAAACCAGTCGACGACCTGACGCTCCACGTAGATCGCGCCATGATCCCGGCCGCCCAGGTTGGAGTTCATCGTCGCGGCCAGGAGTTCGGCCAGCGCGCCGGTCGGCGTGCCGCTTCCGTGAACCCAACCGAAGAAGCGCGGATGGATGTTGCCGGTCGGGTACGGCAAAATCGCTTCGACGAACTCTTGATAGACGGCCTCGAGCGGCGTCGGGTCGAGCGGTAGTCCGGCGCGGAGGCGGGCGCGCACGTCCTCGGGCACGGGCTGCCAGACCGGGCGATCGCGAACCGATTCGAGATAGTCGACGGCATCGTCGAGCGCGGCATGCGCTACGGCACGAAAGGCTTGCCAGTCCTTGGGATCGAGAATCGGGGCACACTCCCAGCGATAGAGACGATGACCACCGTGATCGCCGTGCTGGTTTCGGTTTTCGCGATGCTCCTCCTCGGCCGGCGCATGCGCGGCGACGCCGCGCGCGTTGCCGCGGCCGCCGCCGAGGTTCGTGCGCTCCACGGCTACTTCGTCGCGCTGTTGGCGGGGTCGCGCCAGTCGAGCGTCGCGGTTACCGCGACCCTAGCGGCGCGGTTGGGAACGCTCGAACCGCGCGCGGATGCCGTCATGCTGTTCGTTCCGGATGCCGGCGAACTGCGGTGCAGTTTCGTCGCGGGCCGGCGCGCCGAGTATTTTCACGCGCTGCGCCTGCGCGCCGACGATCTGCACGCGCTGCCGGCGGCGGCGGCCGCACGCGGCTGTCGCGCCGAAGCGCACGTACCGGACGAACTCCTGATTCCCACCGATCGCAGCGGCTTGGCCGTACCGCTGCACCACGCGGACCGGACGCTTGGGGTGATCTACGTCTCGAGCGCGTCGGGCCGGCTGCGCGGTACCGATGCATTGGTCGCGGCGGTCGAGTTGGCCGCGCACCCCTACGCGCTCGCATGCGAGCGCGAAAGCGACCGTGCCGAAGCGACCTACGACGGGCTGACGGGCGCGCTCTCACCCCGTGCGTTTCGACGCATGCTTCAGCAATGGGTGGCGTCGACGCGGGGCGACCGGCCGCGGGTGATCTCGCTGTGGTTCGTCGATACGGATCACTTCAAGGGCGTCAACGATGCTTTCGGGCATGCGGCCGGCGACGCGGTCCTCCGCGGCATGACCGCACTCTTGCGCCGCTACGCGGGCGCCGGCGAGGCAGCGGTGGCGCGCAACGGTGGCGACGAGTTCTGCGTGATGCTGCCCGGCGTTGCCAAGAGCGACGCGATCGAGCGCGCGCGAGCGCTCTGCCGCGGCGTGCGCGAGCACCGTTTCGGCGTTCCCGTCCCGATCACGGTCAGCGTCGGAGTGGCGGCATTCCCACACGATGCCGCGACCTCGAGCGCGCTGTTGGAAGCGGCCGATGCCGCCATGTACCATAGCAAACGCGCCGGTCGCGATCGCGTTGCGTTCGTGCTCGCGGGCGATCGGTGTCAATGCTGCGACGAATGAGCGCATCCAAGAGCGATTGGCGCGCCGAACGCGAAGGTATCCGGCGATGCTTTCGATGCTCCGGCGTGCATGCGCGGTGACGTTGCTGATCGTGGTGGCGTGGACGCTCGCGAGCGGTCCGGCGCGCGCAGCTATGGAGCGGCCCAACGCCTTAGACCGCAACGTCGACGCGATCGCGCGGTCGGCCCTGATGGGGCTGCCGGCGACGCGGCTCACCGATCGTCCCCGCCAGGCGGCGGCCGACCGCTTGGCCGATGCGACCATTCCGGGTTGGGTCGCGGCCGCGCTGCTGCAGGCGCTGGCGCTGGCGTACTTCTGGGGAAGCGGCGCCGCCGCAGTCTGGCGCGACCGGTTGCGCCGGCGGCTGCGCTCCGAAGGCTGGGCGCGCTTCGCCTTCGGTGCCAGTCTGGGCGGGCTGGCGCGGCTGGCTGCGCTGCCGGCGGCGTTCTATCTCTATCGCGTCGACCGCGTGATGGGACTGACCCCACTGTTGACGCGCACGTGGGGCGGATTTTGGATCCTGCACTCGCTCAGCGCCGCGATCGTGGCCGGGATCATTGCCGCCTACGTGCTGTGGCTGGTCGACCGGACGCACCAATGGTATCTCTACACGATCGTGACGATTCTGGCGGTGACGATCGGCTGGTCGAACGCCGCGCCCTACTTCGCGTTTTCGAGCTCGGGTCTGGTTCCCGTGCGCGGCGCGGCCGCGACGGCCGTGCGCACGGCGTTGACGCGCGCCGGCTACCCGGACGTTCCGGTGTACGTGCAGTCCGGCCAGGACGCGCCGCTAGCCGGTGCAGTCGTTCAAGGTCTGGGCGCGGCCCGGCGCGTGGTCGTTCCTGCCGCACTGGCGCGCTCGGCAACGCCCGCCGAGCTGGAATACGACGTTGCGGTACAACTGGCCAGCGTCGTGCATCGCGACGCCCTATTGATCGCGCTCATCGAAGCCGCCATCATCATCGTCGGTGCGGCGCTGGCGGTCGCGATTGCCGACCGCGTGCACTTTCGGCGCGACGACGATCCGCTTTCCCGCCTGGCACTCGTCGGCGCACTGCTGGCGATCGCCTACCTCGTGGGCGTTCCGGTACGCAACGCCGCACAGCGGCACTTCGCCATGCGCGACGACGCATATGCGGTCGCCCTCACGGCGCACCCGGCGGCGGCCGTGCGCGCCATCGTGCGGGCTACCGATCAGCGCATGGACGAGGATTGCCCGGATGTCTTCGCGCTGCTGTTCGTCGACACGCGCCCCGCGCCGAGCGCGCGCATCGCTGCCATCAACGGCGTGCCGACCGGCTGCCCGTGACGACGCGGCGCCGAGCCGCGGTGAGTGCCGCGGCTTAGGCCGGCGGCGACCAAGCGTTGACCCAGCGCATCGCCGCGTCCATTCCGTCGCTCAGCCAGCGCTCGACCCCGTCGGCGGCCGCGCCGATCACGGCCGGAAGTTCGCGGCGCTCGTCGGGGGTGAAGGTGCCGAGAACGTGATCGATGCTATCGTGTGCGGGCCGGCCCACGCCGATGCGCAGGCGCGGGAAACGCTCGCCGACGGTGGCGACGATCGAGCGCAGGCCGTTGTGCCCACCGTGACCGCCGAACGCGCGCAGCCGCAACCGGCCGAATGGAAGATCCATGTCGTCGACCAGCACCAGCACCGATTCCGGCGGCGTGCGATACCATGCCGTGATCAGCCGGACGGGAACGCCGCTCAGGTTCATGTACGACGTGGGTTTTACGAGCAACACGCGGCGCTGCGCGTCGAGCGCCTGCTCGGCGCTGTCCTTTTTTCGCCACGCCGTGATGCCGAAACGACGCGCCAGCTCGTCGATGGCCATGAACCCGGCGTTGTGGCGCGTGCTCGCATACTCGCGGCCGGGATTCCCCAATCCGACCACGATCGAAGGTGTTTCGGCCAGCGTCTACTCCGCCGATTCCGTCGCTGGAGCGATGAGTTCCGGCTGGGCTTGCTCCGGCGCCCCAGCCGCGGCTTCCTCGAGATCGTGCGCGGTCTTCGACGCTTCGATCGCCACGACGATCGTATCGCCCGGCGTCAGCATGGTGAAGCCGGTCGGGAGTGCGATGTCGGCCGCGGTCAGGTGCTCGTGCAAGCCGAGATTGCTGACGTCGGCTTCGAGGTGATCGGGAATGCGGTTGGCCGGACCTTCGATCTCGAGTTCGTGCACGATCACGTCCATCACGCCGCCGAAGTCGCGCACGCCGCGAGCGACGCCGACCGTGACCACTTGCTGCTTCGAGCTTACCGCTTCGTTGGCCGAGACGCGCAGCAGGTCGGCGTGAATGACGCGATGCGTCACGGGATGCCGCTGCACGTCGCGGACGAGGGCGGTTGCGTTCTTGCCCGCACCGCTCAAGGTCACGATGCTCGTGCGGCCGCCGTGGTGCATGAGATCGTCGAAGGCACGGGCGTCGAACGAGACATGCTCGGGCGTCGCGCCGTGCCCGTAGATCACGGCCGGGATGCGTCCGGCGGCGCGCAGCGCGTGGGCGCCGGTGCTTCCGGTTTTGGTGCGCGCTTCGACGACGAGCTTGAGGTCTTTGGTCACGTTGGCTTCCTTCGTTAGGCTAGCGAACGCCGGCAGGCTCGAGCAGCTCTGCCGGCGGCTTAGGGTGTTCGTCGTCTCCCGCGAAGAGCTCGGAGACGGAGCGATTGGTTGTAATGCGCGTGATCGTGTCGGCAAAGGTCTGTGCGATCGAGAGTTGCACGAACTTCGGATGCCGCTCGATCTGCGCCAACGGGATCGTGTTGGTGACGATGATCTTCTCGATCTCCGACTCCTCGAGCACGCGGACCGCGTCGCCGGCGAAAATTCCGTGCGAGGCGACCGTATAGACCTGGGTGGCTCCGCGCGCCTTGATCGCTTCGGCAGCCTTGGCGAGCGTTCCGCCGGTCGAGATCATGTCGTCGACGACCACCGCAATCTTCCCCGAAACGTCGCCGACGATATCGGTGACCTCGGCAATGTCCGGTTCGGGGCGGCGTTTGAACACGATCGCGAGCGAGCTATTCAGACGCTTGGCAAACAGCTCGGCGCGATGGACTCCGCCGGCGTCGGGCGAGACGATCACGATCCGGTCGTCGCAGAGCGCTTCCTTCTTGAGGTAGTTGCACAGCACCGGCAAGGCCATCAGGTTGTCGACGGGGATGTCGAAGAAGCCCTGAATTTGAGCGGCGTGGAGATCCATCGTGACGATCCGCCGCGCGCCGGTGGTCTTCAGCAGGTTGGCGACGACCTTGGCCGAGATCGGCTCGCGGCCTTTCGACTTCTTATCCTGCTTGGCATAGCCGTAGTAGGGAATGACCGCGGTGATCCGTGCCGCTGAGGCGCGGCGCAGCGCGTCGATCATCAGGAGTAGCTCCATGAGGGCGTCGTTGACGCCTTTACCGCTGGGCGACTTGCAGATCGGCTGCACGACGAAGACTTCGGAGCCGCGGACGTTTTCGCCGATCTCGACGCGCGTCTCTTCGTTCTTGAACTCCCCGACCAAAGCCTTACCGACGTGCAGCTTTAGCCGCTTGGCGATTTCCTCGGCCAACGCCGGGTTGGCGTTTCCACTGAAGATGAGCGGATTGGTACTCACGGCTTCTCCCCGGGGCGAGTAGCGGCGGAGGGCTGGAGTTCACGCGCGGCCGGGCACGCTCCCCCCAGGGACGTCCTGTTTGGTTGCGCTTTTTAGGAAAAGCGCCGAAACCGGCGGCCGGCGCCGCGTGTCGAAAGGCGCACCATGCCCCAACGCTTCGAGCTCGTTTCTCCGTACGCGCTGGCCGGCGACCAACCGCGTGCGACCGACGCGCTCGCCGCCGGCCTCGAACGCGGCGAGCGCGCGCAGACGCTGCTGGGCGTGACCGGAAGCGGAAAGACGTTGGCGATGGCCCGGGTGATCGAACTGACCCAAAAGCCGACCCTGGTACTGTGTCACAACAAGACCTTGGCGGCGCAACTGTGCGCCGAGTTCCGCGAGTTTTTTCCCAACAACGCCGTCGAGTACTTCGTTTCGTACTTCGATTACTATCAACCCGAAGCGTACGTGCCCTCGACCGACACCTACATCGAGAAGGACAGCTCGGTCAACGACGAGATCGAGCGATTGCGCCACTCGGCCACGCAGTCGCTCTTGACGCGTCCCGACACGCTGATCGTGGCCTCGGTTTCCTGCATCTACGGGCTCGGTTCGCCGTCCGACTACATGGAGATGTCGGTCAAGCTCGCGGTCGGTCAAGCGATGGACCGCGACGTTCTGCTGCGCAAACTGATCGACATGCAGTATCGCCGCAACGATCTCAACCTGGTGCGCGGAACGTTTCGCGTTCGCGGCGACGTGCTGGAGTACGTCGGAGTCGACGAAGAGCTGGTGCATCGAATCGAGTTCTTCGGTGACGAAATCGAAGCCATCAACGTGGTCAATTTGCTGACCGGCGAGTACGTCGAGAGCAAGGACGAACTGACAATCTTCCCCGCCAAGCACTTCATTACGCCCGAAGAGAAGCTGCATCGCGCCATCGCATCGATCGAGGCAGAGCTGGACGAGCGCCTGGCGTATTTCAACGCCACCGGCAAGCTGCTCGAGGCGCAGCGGCTGGGGACGCGCACGCGCTACGACGTCGACATGCTGCGCGAAGTCGGGTACTGCAACGGCGTCGAGAACTACTCCCGTCATCTCACCGGCCGCGAACCGGGCGCGACGCCGTCGTGCCTGCTCGACTTTTTCCCTCGCGACTGGTTGCTCTTCGTCGACGAGTCGCACGTTACGCTGCCGCAGGTGCACGGCATGTACGCCGGCGACCGGTCGCGCAAGCAGGTGCTGGCCGATCACGGCTTTCGCTTGCCGAGCGCGCTCGACAACCGCCCGCTCACCTTCGCCGAGTTCGAAGCGCACGTTCCGCAAGTCGTCTACGTATCGGCGACGCCGGGTGCGTACGAACTGCAGCAAAGCGCGGCCGTCGTCGAGATGATCATTCGCCCGACCGGTTTGGTCGATCCGGAAGTGGACGTGCGTCCGACCCGCAATCAGGTCGACGATCTGATGGAGGAGATTCGCGCGCGCACGGTCCGCCACGAACGCGTCTTGGTCACGACGCTCACCAAGAAGATGGCCGAGGATCTCACCGACTACCTCGTGGAGAACGGGCTACGGGTCCGCTACCTGCACAGTGAGATCGACACGCTCGAGCGCATCGCGATCCTACGCGACCTGCGGCTCGGCGTCTTCGACGTGCTGGTCGGCATCAACTTGCTGCGCGAGGGTCTGGACTTACCCGAAGTTTCGCTGGTCGGCATCCTCGACGCCGACAAGGAAGGCTATCTGCGCAGCGGAACCACGCTGATTCAGACGATCGGGCGCGCGGCGCGCAACGTCGAAGGGAAGGTTATCATGTACGCCGACGTGGTCACCGAATCGATGGCGCGCGCGATCGGCGAGACGCGCCGGCGTCGCGAACGACAGGTCGCGTACAACACCGAGCACGGTATCGAGCCACGCTCGGTACGCAAGCAGGTGCACGACATCCTGAGCATGATCGGCGGCGGCGACGCGCCGGCCGCCAAGGTCAAGCGCGAAGCGCTGCCGCGCGACGTGGCCCTGCGGATGGCGGCCGAACTGGAGAAGAACATGCGGGCGGCGGCCGCCGGCCTGGAGTTCGAGAAAGCCGCGGCGCTGCGCGATGAACTCGTGGAACTGCGCAAGCAGTTGGGCGGCAACGAGTCGCTGCTCTTCGCCGGCAAGGCCCCCAAAATCTTCGATCGCGCGCTGCAAGAGCTCGTCGGCGGCTGAGCGAAAGGCGAGCGACGATGTTTCCGATCGAGTTACTGATCGTCGCTGCGGTGGCGGTGCTCGCCGTCGTCGTTCACCTATTGGTGCAGCGGCGATTCGAGTACGGCGTGCTCTCGCGGCATAACGACGTGGCGGGCTTCCTGCTTTCGGTGGTCGGCGTGATCTATGCGGTCGTTCTCGGGTTCGTCGTAATCGTCGCGTGGCAGAAGTACGATACCGCGAAGCACGACGTCGAAAGCGAGGTGGCGGCGACGATCGACCTCGATCACGCCGTTACCGGCTTCCCCGCACCGCTGCGCAACCGTTTGCGCAAGCAGCTCTTGGAGTACGCGCATCGGGTGGTGTCGGACGAGTGGCCGGCCATGCGCGCGGGCCGGTTGGGGTTGGCCGGGTCGCCGGTCCTCGAAGCGGTCTCGACCGAGATCGAGACGTTTGCGCCGCAAACGATGGCGCAGGCCGATACGCATCAGATCGCGCTGGCCGACATCCAGCGCGCCTGGGACGCGCGGCGCGAGCGCATCCTTCAGGACGAGCCTTCGGTACCGCCGATCCTCTGGATGGCACTCGTTGCCGGCGCCGTGGCGACGCTCGGGTTTGCGTACCTGTTCGGTGTCGAAAACCGGCTGGCCCAGCTGGTGATGACCGCAATCGTGGCGGCGCTGATTGGGATCATGTTCGTGGTGATCGCGGCCTTCGATAGTCCGTTTCGCGGCAGTGTCGGCATCGCACCGAGCGGCTGGTACTACTTCTTCCAACATGCCGCCCAGATCGACCCGCAGTCGGCGCCCGGACGGCACTGAAAGTGAACCCGTGGCCTATCGGGAATGAGGCGGCATGAAACGCACCGCACTTCGCCTCATCGCTCTCGCCCTGTTGGGCGTCGCCCTCGGCGCAGCGCCGTCACCGGCGCCGTCGGCGGCCACGTCGATCGCCTCGCCGACGCCCGCGCCCGACCCGGCCATCCTGGCACGCGCCCAGGCGGCGTTCAAGGCGGTTCAGGCCGGCCACCTCGATCGCTCGCTGCTCACGCCGGCGGCGAGTGCCGCGCTGACGCAAGCGCGCGTCGACGCCGCAAGCGCGGCGCTCGCGCCGCTGGGCGCGCCGGTCACCTTCGAGCAGCAGCGGATCGTCAAACATGGCGCCGATACGGTGTACGTCTACCTGCTCGCCTTCGGCAATACCAAGACCGTCGACTTTGCAATGGCGCTCGACCCAAGCGGTAAAATCGCCGCGCTTCAGGTCGTGCCCGCCAAGTAGCCGAGCCGATCTCGACCGTGGACGCGCGCGAACGGGATATCATCCTGTTCGATCTGGACGACACGCTTCACGACGACACCGCCGCTTTTCACAGTGCGGCCGAGGAGGTCGCGCGCGAGGTCGCGCTCGAGCACGGTATCGACGCGCTCGAGCTCAAAGCCGCCTACGTCGCTCAGGCCGAGCACTTCTGGCAGCGCCTGGGACGGGAAGGATTGCGCCAAAAGCTGGCGGTCGAGCGCGCGCGGCTGTGGCAGGCGGCGCTGGACCGCGTCGGCGCGCGCGGCGAGGGGTTGGCCGAGCGCAGTGCCGAGCGCTACAACGCCTATCGCAAGAAGCACTTCGTTCCGTTCCCCGGGGCGGTCGAGACGCTGCGCGCGTTGCGCGCGCGCGGCAAGAAGCTGGGAATGGTGACCAACGGCTTTTCGGAGACGCATCGCGAGAAGATCGCGCTGCTGCGTTTGGGCGAGTACTTCGATGCGATCTTCATTGCCGATGAAGTCGGGATGCTCAAACCGGACCCGCTGCTCTTCGCGCATGCGTGCGCAAATTTGGGAGGATCGCCCTTGCGCGGGGCGATGGTCGGCGATCGCTACGATCGCGACATCAGCGGCGCGATGCGGGCCGGCCTCTACACCGTGTGGCTGAACGTGCGCAACGAGCCGCTACCGCCCGGCGCGCCGCCGCCGGATGCCGAATGCGCGCGCATCGACGAGGTCGCGCACCTGCTATGATCGTCTCATGACGCAGAGCGCCCGCGATCTCGAGAATACCTTCGCGCGCGCGTGCGTTTTATTGGCGCGCAATCCGATCGTGATTCTCCCGGGACTCGTCCTGGGGCTCTTCGGCGCGTTCGTCGGCTACCTGGTGCTGGCGCTGGCCGGCAGTGCGGCGATCGGGGGCGTGGCCGGCGATCAGATCGCCGGCACGCCGGCCCAGGCGCTCGCGACGATCGGCACGGCGATCGTCGTGTGGGTGGTGGCGGCGCTCCTGTTGATCTGCGCGATGGCGTACGTTACCGGGATGGCGGGTGCGGCGTGGACCCGAGGAACCGTCCGCCTGCACGACGGCTGGGTCGCCTTCGAGGAGCGAGCCGGCCCGCTGCTGCTGGCCATCGTCCTGCTCTTCGCGATCGGACTGCTCGCCGCCGCGCTCGCGCCCGCGACGCGGCTGTTTTCGGTCGCGGTGTACGCGGTCTTCACCGTCTACACCATGGCGGCGGTCGTGATCGGCGGCCGCGCGCCCTGGCGCGCCTTGGTGGAGTCGGCACACCTGGCCTGGACGAACCTGCTCCCGACGATCGCCGCCGTCGCGCTGGTCGTCGCGGTAGCGTTCGGAGGCGCGTGGCTGGGGGGCGAGTTGGCTCGGCTGTGGCCGCCGATTGCCGGGATTACCGAGGCCGTCGTGGAGCAACTGGTGGTCGCCTATGCGACGCTCGTGATCGCCGGCGAGTACCTCAAACTGCGGGCCGCCGACGAGCGCGCCCACCCTCCCACGCGGAACCTTTGAGCTGCACGCGGGTTTGTAAGGGTTCTTATGTCAACCGGCCTTGACGCGATCGTCATCAAGGGCGCGCGCGAACACAATCTCAAGAACGTCGACGTGGTGCTGCCCCGCAACCGCTTGATCGTGGTGACGGGGCTCTCGGGCTCGGGCAAATCGTCGCTGGCATTCGATACCATCTACGCCGAAGGGCAGCGTCGCTACGTCGAGTCGCTGTCGTCGTACGCGCGGCAGTTCTTGGGGCAAATGGAGAAGCCCGACGTCGACTACATCGAAGGGCTCTCGCCGGCGATTTCGATCGATCAGAAGTCGACCTCGCGCAATCCGCGCTCGACCGTCGGAACGGTCACCGAGATCTACGATTACCTGCGCTTGCTCTTCGCGCGGGTCGGAACGCCGCACTGCCCTCAGTGCGGGCTTGCGATCAGCTCGCAGTCGAGCCAGCAGATCGTCGAAGCGATCGCAGCGTTGCCCGAAGGCACGCGCATCCAACTGCTCGCACCGCTGGTGCGCGGCCGCAAGGGCGAGTACGCCAAGCTCTTCGAAGAGGTCGCCAAAGAGGGCTTCGTGCGCGTGCGCATCGACGGCGAGATTCGCGATCTGCACCCGGCCGGGGGCGGCGCCGTGAAGATCGCGCTCGACAAGAAACGCAAGCACACCGTCGAGGTCGTCGTCGACCGGCTGGTCATCAAAGACGGGATCGCCAAACGGCTGGCCGATTCGGTCGAAACGACGCTGCGGCTTTCGACGGGCATCGTGACGGTGCTGATCGACGGCGCCGAGAAGCGCGAGCTGACCTTTAGCGAGGCGTTTGCGTGCGTCGCCTGCGGTATCTCGTTCGAGGAGCTGGCGCCGCGCCTGTTCTCGTTCAACTCGCCGTACGGCGCCTGCCCGGCCTGCACCGGTCTGGGCGAGAAGATCGAGATCGATCCATGGAAGGTGATCCCCGATCGCAGTCTTTCGATCGCGGCCGGCGCGATCGTGCCGTGGAGCAAAAGCTTAGGCGGCGGCCGCTACCCCTCGATGAATCCCTACTACCTCCAGCAGTTGGAGCGGGTGCTCAAGGGCTTCCGCGTGAAGATGACGACGCCGATCGACGCGATGCCGCCCGACGTCGTCGAGACGATTCTGTACGGGACGCAGCGCGAGCAGACGTTTGCCTACACGTCGCGTGCCGGCAAGAGCTGGGAATACAAAGCCGCGTTCGAGGGAGTCGTCAATAACCTGCAGCGACGCTATACCGAGACGTCGAGCGACTACGTGAAGGAAGAGATCGAGAAGTTCATGTCGGCCTCGGTCTGCCCGACCTGCAAGGGTGCGCGCTTGAAGCCCGAAGCGCTCGCGGTCACCGTCGGCGGGGCCAACATCGACGCGTTGACGCGCATGTCGATCGAAAACGCGGAAGCCTTCTTTCGCGAACTCGCGCTGACCGAGCGCGAAGAGGCGATCGCGCATCAGATCGTCAAGGAAATTCGCTCGCGCCTCGGCTTTCTCACCAACGTCGGCTTGAACTATCTCACCCTGGCCCGTTCCGCAACGACGCTCTCGGGCGGCGAGTCGCAACGCATACGGCTGGCGACGCAAATCGGCAGCGCGCTGGTCGGCGTGCTGTACATTCTCGACGAGCCGTCGATCGGGCTGCATCAGCGCGACAACGACCGCCTGCTGGCAACGTTGAAGACGCTGCTCGATCTCGGGAACACGCTGATCGTGATCGAGCACGACGAGGATACCATGCGCACCGCCGACGTGGTGGTCGACATCGGGCCCGGCGCCGGCGCCGAAGGAGGCGAGATTTTGAGCGTGGGCCCGTTGGAGGCGATTCTTGCCAACCCGCTCTCGCAGACCGGTGCGTACCTCTCGGGGCGCAGCTTCATTCCGATTCCACGCCGGCGCCGCCGGCCGCGCGCCTGGCTCGACGTGCGTAACGCGCGCGCCAACAATCTCCAAGGGATCGACGTGCGCTTTCCGATCGGCGTCCTGTGTGCCGTCACCGGCGTCAGCGGGAGCGGCAAATCGACGCTGGTCAACCAGATTCTCGTGCGCGCGCTCAACCAGCACCTGCACGGTCAGCCGCCGGGAGGTACCTACGGCAGCGTGAAGGGTGCGGCTGCGCTCGACAAGCTGGTGGTGATCGATCAGTCGCCGATCGGCCGCACGCCGCGCAGCAACCCGGCAACCTACACCGGCACGTTCGATCACATTCGCGAACTCTTTTCGCTCGTGCCCGAAGCGCGCATGCGCGGCTATGCGCCGGGACGCTTTTCGTTCAACGTCAAGGGCGGCCGCTGCGAAGCCTGCCAGGGCGACGGGATCATCAAGATCGAGATGCACTTTCTTCCCGACGTCTACGTTCCGTGCGAGGTGTGCAAGGGCAAGCGCTACAACGCGCAGACGCTGGAAGTGAAGTATAAGGGGAAGACCATCGCCGACGTGCTCGAGATGCGGGTCGACGAGGCCAACACGTTCTTTGCAAGCATCCCGCGCATCCACAACAAGCTCAAGACGATCTGCGAGGTTGGCCTGGGTTACATCAAGATGGGTCAGCCGGCGACGACGCTCTCGGGGGGCGAGGCGCAGCGCGTCAAGCTGGCGACCGAGCTATCGCGGCGCTCGACCGGGCGCACCTTCTACGTGCTCGACGAACCGACCACCGGCTTGCACTTCGCCGATATCCACAAGCTGCTCGACGTGCTCGGGAAACTGGTCGAGAGTGGGAACACGGTTCTGGCCATCGAGCACAATCTGGACGTGATCAAAACCGCCGACTACGTGATCGACCTCGGCCCCGAGGGCGGCGACCGCGGCGGCCGGGTGATCGGGACCGGGACGCCGGAGGAGCTCGCCCGCAATGCCGCGTCGTATACCGGCGCGTACCTGGTGCCGGTGCTGCACGATCAGCGCGCGGTCGGTCATCACCG
>DAIDGS010000013.1 GCA_027459845.1 Vulcanimicrobiota bacterium
GCGATGCTGGCCTGCGCGCGCATCGGCGCGGCGCACTCGGTGATCTTCGGCGGGTTCTCCCCGGATGCGATCGTCGATCGCGTGAACGACGCGCAGTGCGTGGCGATCGTCACCGCCGATCAGGGCTGGCGCCGCGGAAAAGGTGTCGCGCTCAAGGCCAACGTCGACGCCGCGCTGACCCAAACGCCCTCGATCCGTCACTGTATCGTGGCACGACGCGTCGGCGCGCCGGTGACGATGCAGCCCGGACGCGATCGCTGGTGGGAGGACGTGATCGCAGGCCAGCCGGCGAGTTGCGAGCCGGAGCGGATGAACGCCGAGGACCTGCTCTTTCTGCTCTACACCAGCGGCACGACCGCCAAACCCAAGGGCATCAAACACACCACCGGCGGCTACTTGACGCACGTCGCGATGACCCACCGGCTGGTCTTCGACCTCAAGGCGGATCGCGACGTGTACTGGTGCGCCGCCGACATCGGCTGGGTGACCGGACACTCGTACATCGTCTACGGACCGCTCGCCAACGGCGCGACCGGCGTGCTGTACGAGGGCACGCCCGACTTCCCGGCGCGCGACCGGCTGTGGGATATCGTCGAACGCTACAAGGTCACGATTCTCTACACCGCGCCGACCGCGATTCGCACGTTTATGAAGTGGGGCGCGGAGTTTCCGGCGCAGCACGACCTCACGTCGCTGCGGCTGCTCGGAACGGTCGGTGAGCCGATCAATCCCGAGGCCTGGATGTGGTATCGCGAGCACATCGGCGGCAGTCGCACGCCGGTCGTCGACACCTGGTGGCAAACCGAGACCGGCGGAATCATGATCGCCCCGTTGCCGGGCATCAGCACGCTGCTGCCCGGAAGCGCCACCACGCCGCTACCCGGAATCTGCGCGGATATCGTGAACGACGCCGGCGACAGCGTGCCGCGCGGCGGCGGCGGATACGTGGTGATCACCGAACCCTGGCCGGGGATGCTACGCGGCATTTGGGGCGACGACGCGCGCTACCGCGAGACGTATTGGTCGAAGTTTCCGCACCGCTATCTAGCCGGCGACGGCTGCCGGCGCGACGCCGACGGCAACTATTGGTTCATGGGGCGCATCGACGACGTGATGAACGTCAGCGGGCACCGCATTTCGACCACCGAGATCGAGAGCGCGCTGGTCGGCCATCCCAAGGTTGCCGAGGCGGCCGTCTGCGGCAAGCTCGACGATCTCACCGGCCAGGCCATCTACGCCTTCGTCACGTTGCGCGGCGGCGAGCCCGGCAGCGCAGCGCTCGCCGACGAGTTGCGCGACTTCGTCGCCCACCACCTCGGCAAGTTCACGCGCCCCAAGTACATCACGTTCACCCCCGAACTGCCCAAGACGCGCAGCGGCAAGATCATGCGCCGGCTCCTGCGCGACATCGCCGAGGGCCGCAGCCTGGGCGACACCACCACGCTGGCCGATTCGAGCGTCGTGCATGAGTTGCAAACCCGGGCCAAGGAAGAAGCGAGCCACGAAGGCTAATAAGCGGCGATGAGCTGTCCTCGGTCCCTCTGCCTCGAGCTTCGCGATCGCTTTGGTATCGAGACTTTCGTCGAAACCGGAACCTATCTGGCAGACACGGCGCTATGGGCCAGCGATCAATTCAAAAACGTCTACAGCATCGAGCGGTCTCCGATCTTCTATGCAGCGGCTCGCGACCGATTCAAAACCCGATCGAACATCACGTTCTTGAATGGGGATGCCGGCGAGCGAATCGGGGAGATACCCTCGCTATCGAGCGCACCGGCTATCTTCTGGTTGGACGCACACTGGAGCGGAAACGACACGGCCGGCGAGGGCGACGAGTGCCCTCTCGCCGAGGAGCTTTCGCATATCAATGCGGTGGAGATCGAGCACTTCATCCTCATCGACGACGCACGCCTCTTTTTGGCGCCGCCGCCCGCGCCGCATCGTCCGGAGCAGTGGCCGACGATCGAGGAACTCATGTCACTTCTTAACCCTGAGGGCAAGCGGCGTCACGTCATCGTGAAGAACGATGTTGTCATCGCGGTTCCTCCGCCGGCGAAGGACGTGCTCGTAGAACATGCGCGCAGCAGGCCCGATGATGGGCGTGCCCAACCCTTCGTCGACAGCGCGCAGCGAGCGCTCTCGCGACTACGATTTTCGCTTTGGGCCGCACGGCAGAAGAACGCTCGTTAGCTGCGGCACGCTGGTTTTCGCGCGTAGACTCCCTGCGCCGGGAAAAGACGAACCAGCGAATACCCTCCCACACACGCGGTGAGGCCGAGTGGCCCCGCGTCGTCGCTCGATGCCTCGAACGCAGCCGGGACGATCGCGAGACCGCCGAACGGGCCGCCAATCCGGGCGCGCGCGGCAGCCGGGTCCTCTAGGAGCAGCGTCGCGGGGGCACGCCGTCGCGCCATTTGAAGTGCCGCAGTGGCCGCATCGATGGCAATCAGACGACGGTCCAGCCCTCGCGACGCGTAGTCCGCGTAGCGCCACGCCCAGTCTCCGCGTTCGTACGAGGGGGCGATAAGCAACGGCGCCCCACGCCGCGCGGCATAAGCGAGCGACGCGGATGAGGATGCCGTTCGCGTGTCGATGCTGAATGCCGATGTTGCGGGCATGGCAAAGAGCAGCAGCGCAGCAATGGGCAATGCGACCGGGTTCCCGCCAAGCACGATGCGGCTTACCATGCCGCCGGCTAGCATGGTCACGGCGATGGCTAGGAGCAGTTTCGCAGCAATCGGCGTCACGTCCGCCGAGCCACCCAGCAACTGTATAAACTCGGCGGGCGTTGGCAGCGGTACGCCGTAAGCGTGCGACGGCAGCGCCAGAACTACGGCGATCAACCCGGTGAGCCACCATTGCGATTCGCGCGCCACCGCACGCGACTTTGCGCTCCAGGCTGCGACGGCGAGAAGCAAAACACCCCAGCCGATACCGCAGGACATCACCAACACGTTTCCGCCCCGCCCGATGCCGGTGAGGATCGCGGGGGTGAGGCTTTGCAAGATCGCCGAATCGACCGCGGGATAGAGCAGTTCCCACGGCCACGAGCCGTCGGCACCGGTCATACGCAGTCCCAGGTCGAGGTGCGGCGACACCATGCTGGCAATCATCGGATGCGGCGCGAGATGAAACGCATAGCCGACCGTGCCCGCAATCAGACTAAGGATTACCGGGGCAATTGTGCCCTTCCCGCGCGCGGCGACGCTCATGGCAAAGACTAGAACGAGCTGGGCCAAGGCGAGCGCCGGCGAGAACGCTGCGGAAGCGGCGGCAATCACGACGACGGCGGAGACGGTCGCAGCAGAACGGTGCGCCAGTAGGCGCGTGAGCGCGTACGCAAAGGCCGGCACCACGAAGGTCGGAAGCGGCAGCAACCAGACGATCGCTATGCGCGGCCCGACAATCATCCAGAGCAGCGCCGCAAACAGTGCGGCGCCGCGCCCGTGGCGCGGTCGCAGCAGCGCATAGACGAAGAATGCTCCGAGTATCGCGTCGACGACCACGCCGAAGCGCAACAGCAGTGGATTCCCATAAGCGAGATGCGCGCCCAGCGCAAATCGAATGAGTTCGAACGGCCAGACGCGGTTCGGAGCCACCGTGGCAGCCAACACTGCGAGGGTTGAAATCGCCAACAGCGCGATACTCACCGTAACGAACGGCCGCGAGCTAAGGCCAGGGCGATTTGTCGCGACGTCTCTCGCGGCACGCAGGGCGCGTCTGATGCGGGGCCAGTCGACCGATTCGATCGCGATTGCCGCCCCAAACAGCGTGACGCCGATCGCAATCAGGTAGTTTGGAAAGGCCGCATCCCCAAAAAACATGCCGAGTAGCGCGCCCATCGTGCCTACCGCGAAGCCAGCCGCAAGGAGCGTCCGCGCGGCTGGAGCAGGCCCGCGGGTCACCCAGAGCGCGATCACGCCGCAGCCGCCCAGGGTGCCGAAAAATCCCAGCGGCGATCCCCGTCCGACGTACGCGCTCACGATAAACGCCAACGCGAAGATGGCAGCGGCAAGGAGAACGCGGAGCACCGTTGCCCGATGTTCGACCGAAATCTGTCGAAGCTTCATTCTACGATCCACCGGCGCCAGGCGAACGCGCCGACGACCAGCAGCACGATCTCGAGAACGACTGCGATTCGGCTGATCGGCTCGGCGACGAAGATCGCCAGCACGCGCCCGTGAACCTTGGGCACGAG